>NZ_JBNGOX010000025.1:0-84323 GCF_050589785.1 Carboxylicivirga caseinilyticus
TCGAGATAGATATTGGCTCCAACAATGGGTTGTTGCCGCTTATCCATCACTTTACCCTGTATTGCTGTCTGAGCCTCAGCACAAATACTATAAAGGATTGCTATGAGAAAGATTACCAAACGCATGATCTTGTTTTTGAGTGCAAGTAAATACCTGCAGATACCCTAAAACAAAAAACATTAACCGAAGTCATGAATCAAAAGGATGAAATGATAAATATGCGGAGTGAATTACCAGTCTTAAGCAAGGCAAAAGTCAAAAAGTTAAAGTCAAAAGTCAAAAAGTAGAAAGGCAAAATGGTAAAAGCCCTGACAGCTATCGGAGAAGGCTAAAGGTGAAAAATTAAAGGATAAAGTGAAAAGGCTAAAGTAAAAAGGGAGTAACTTAAATGAATAAGGATCTATGGCTATTCAATAATTCTAAAGCTCTCCGTTTACAAATTTGTCAATAATCTCGCCGGCAATGCTTCTTGCAATAGGATGATTTGGAAGGTTATCGCGGCCAAACCAGTCGGCATGCTCTATTTCATGATTATCCACCTGTATCGTCTGATTCCCATCTGCATCAGCTAAAAAACCTATCATCATGGAACCTGAATAAGGCCAGGGCTGACTGTTGTAGTATCTGATATTCTTAATTTCAATACCAACCTCTTCCCTAACCTCACGGCGGACAGCATCTTCAATTGATTCTCCAACATCCACATATCCTGCCACTAATGAATAAAAACCTTCACGAAAATTAACGTTATGAGCCAACAAAATCTGGTCATTCTTAAATATGGCAACAATAATAGCCGGAGCAATCTGAGGATAAAGAACATTGTTGCAGGAAGAACAGACAATTGCTCTTTCATCTGTTTTCCATTGATTGGGGGAACCGCATTTCCCACAAAACTTATTTCGTTCGTACCAGGTTTTCAGTTGACGGGCCACCATAGTTGACCAATCCAGCTCTTTTTGCTGAAATGATTGAAATGAGGTAACATCATGATAAACAAAATCATCTGAAGGCAAATCAACCTCATCAAGCACCCAAAAACATGATTTATCATTAAGGGTAAAGAAGAATAAACCCGATTTAACCTCACCAATATCTTTCTTTAGTGGAAGCTCATACTGATCACCCGACTTTTTTACCAATATGTTATTCTCAGCAAAACAAAAAACATAATCATCCTCCCTGATGGGCATATCAGGCTTAAATTCATTTGCAAAAGTATGTGGATAAATATCGTGGAGCATGAGTTTGTTTAGGCTTACTATTACTCAAGCGAAAATAAAAAGTATTGATTAATAAATCCTGAATTTCAGATTAATTAACTTTCGAAGTAAATCTCATTAGATGTAATTAAAACTCATAAGAATCAAATTCGCTGACAGAAAACTCGCCACCCTCCAAAAAAGAAATTGTCAATTTTTAATTCAAATAGTAAGTACATCTAGTAATGATTTAACAATTCACCGATTTCCTGTTTCAACACAGCCGACACATCCACTTTTGATCCTTTAAAAATATAGACCGTTGTTCCCAGTTCCCGTGCATGCCTATTGGTTATAGAATCCACTGCATAGGCTTGGTTAAAATAGACGGCGGTTTCCTTAAATTCCGATTCTTTTTCTGATCCGTTAATAACCCTTATCAGGTTTACATATTGCTTATCCAAATCAAACCAATCAATGTAATCTGCACTAAACGACACAGCCTGTAATTGTTTTTTTGCATAAAAATTAATGGCTCCTGCCTGCCCGTAATTATCACACAATACTAAGGTCTCGCCCGATTGGATAGCATCGTCATAAGCTTTTTCTGCTATTTGGGCAAGCGTATTCCATTCCAGCATATCGGCAAAATCCTGAGGTATGTCGTGATCTTTTCCATCCTCCCAACGCAGCATACCCATTGATTTGTAAATATCCTGATGACTCATAATATATTCCGGTGTTTTATTGGGAAATAAAAAACCATACATATAGGCAAAAGAAGCCACAGGCGCCAGTATTAATAAAATCAGAACCCATTTGCCCCAATTCTTTTTAAAAAGATCGGTTAAAAAAACTGCCCCCAGAGCTATATAAACCGGGTACAATCCAATGGCATAATAATCTTTGGCTTTTAAATAGGTGTAAACCGTTAAGATGATAATAAAGCAAAAAAATAAAAAGCGAATCTCTTTAAACGGTTGATAAAACAACAATGCAAATAAAGCCGCGATAATCAACAGAACCGAACCGGAATAAAACAAGGGCTGAGTTGCGAGAAAATCAATTCTATTTACATTTACCAACTGAGTGGCACTTAATTCGCTTAAATGATTCACCACAGGAAAATGATGATTCCATTGCCAGATCAGATTGGGTAAAACCATTACGAAAGCAATGCCCAAAGCCCACAATATTTCTTTTTTCAAAAAGATGGATCGTTGGGAACTTAGCAAAATAGCTGGTAATAATCCTATGGCTAGGAAAGCAATATTGTACTTATTTAAGAAGCCAAGAGCAAAACTAACCGCACATAAGTAAATCCATTTCGGCCGACCACTCTTTACATACCTGATTAGAAAGTAAAAAACCAATGTCCAGCTTAATACATCAAACGAATTAGGCTGGTACAAAGTATTTAGTCGTAATAGTACCGAAAACAAAATACCAGCTGCAGCTAATATCTTAGCCAGTAGCTTTCCGTTGAACACTTCTGTCAGTTTCCATACGACTATGATGGATAAAGCACCATACAATGCAGGAAAAAACTTAACCCAAAACACACCGTTTCCCAATAATTGAATTAACCACGAATTCCAGGATGTAAAAGGCGGAACTGACCGATAGCCCCAGGCCAGATGATTTGCCTGATCGAGGTGTAAAAATTCATCCCGATGCAAATCGTAAACAGAATCAATCAGGATATATTGTAAGACAAATTTCGCAATAACAAAAAGTATCAGTATTACCGTCTCTTTCTTTTTCATCTATCAGGTTCTGGCTATGGATTATTGTACTTACTTCAAAGGTATTAATTAAAATAAATTACTCTGCAAAGGATGATTTAAACCCAATCATTTTATTAACAATATAATTTTGTAAGCCCATTTAATTGGAAAATACTTAAGATCTAATTATTTTGTATCCACAAAACCAAAGTTTTGCACGCTAAAACACTTTTGTATACACGGTATACAAACTGTAAGGGATAAAAAACAGCCAAATAAAATTGAGGTTAAGCATCGATGTAATAATTATTTACATTACTGTTGGTCTTAATAATGTTTTAGATTAAGCTCCCTTCTTTTTAGCGTTTAATACACCTAATGAAACAACCATGAGGAAGTTGTTCTTACTGTTTCTTCTTATTCCATTTACCAGCTTTGGGATGGAAATAGTCTGGGATGGATCGATCCAACATTTATCTATTGGTGATAAAGTTGAGATATTGGAAGACCCTTCTCAATCCATCAGTTTTGAGCAAATAATATCAGATTCCTTAAAGAGTGAATTTCAACCTTCAACCAACACTATTCTTAGCTTAGGATATACCGAATCTCATTTTTGGCTCCATTTTGTAATCAATAACAACACAAATGATGATGCCGTACTCGAATTAGCACAGGCGGGTTTACCCATTGCCAATTTATACTACATATTAAATGACAGCATATCTGAGTTAGTAAAGGCAGGTTATCAAATTCCAGTCAACAATAAATCATTTCACAGTTCGTACCAGGTTTTTACTTTACCTCCGGGCAAAGCCGATTGTTATATTCGACTTACAACCAATTCGGAACCAATTCCTTTGAATTTATATACCGAACAGTCGTTTTATAAAAAATCAACGAGTAATGTGCTGGGATATGGAATATACCTGGGACTTATGATCTTTGTTGTCCTCTATAATTTCTTTCTATTTATATCTCTTCGAAGAAGACTCTTTTTATTATATTCCATACTGGTTATCATCTACATAAACTATTCTGCAGCTGTCATTGATGGCTTTATCGTTTATTTTCTTCCTAATGTTAACCTTCTATTTCTGTATTCGACCATCCCTGCAATTGGTATCGTATTTCAAACCACCTATTGCCTGATATTTTTAGAGGCCAGAAAATATGTACCCGGAGTATTTAAAATCGTAACAGGCATTATTATTTATTTTGCCATCTGGGTTGGAGTTAAATTCTTTTTACCCCTTCCAATCGTTCTTAAAGTAAATACCGTTCATGCTCTGATCTCTTTTTTCACAATGAGTTTGGTTGGTATTCTGGTTGGCAGAAAAGGCAACAAAATGGGCTACTATTTTGCCTTCGCTTACTTTATATACTTCCTGTTGGTTGCCGCGCAGGCAATCTATATTAATACCGGATATCCTCAGTACATTGGAGGATTAAGCTTTGTAGCCTATGCCACACTCATTGAGGCTTTTCTTCTCTCCTTCCTGCTTTCCAGACGATTCAGATGGGAAAGAGCTGAGATAGAAAAGGAGAAATTTGAAGCTCAGCAAAAAGTAATTGAAAAAACACTTGAAAACGAAAAAATAATTCAGAATCAAAATGTGCAGTTAGAGAAGGAAGTAACCATGCGCACCAAAGAATTGCAGGAGATAAACGAAGAACTGCTAACCACCAATGATAAGCTTATTGATTTAAACAGAGAGAAAGATGGTTTGATGCATGTTGTGGCTCATGACCTTAAATCTCCTTTAAGCACCATCATTAACTATGTTGATCTTCTTAAAATGGAAGGTTCGCTGGATGATAACCAGAATAATTACCTGAAAACCATCGAAAATGTGGTTCAGGACGGCATGTATCTGATTGAAGACTTGCTTGATATCCACTCTATTGAATCGGGTGATTCGAAAATAAGACTGGAAGAAATTGAGTTAGAAAAGTATATGAATGCCTGGCTGAGAACTTTTGATAAAGAACTGTTGAATAAGCAGCAGAAGGCCAGTTTGACTTTAAACACTACTATCAACAAGCTAACGACTGACCCCTTTCTTTTAACACGGGTTTTAAACAATCTACTGTCAAATGCTATTAAGTTTTCTGAAAAACAAACAAGTATAGATATATCCGTTATTGAAAACAAAACAAAGGTTGCCTTTATCGTAAAGGATGAGGGGCCTGGAATTAGTTCTCAGGACCAGGAAAAAATGTTTAAGTTATTTCAAAAGCTTACTGCCCGACCAACCGACGGAGAGCGTTCCAACGGACTGGGTTTATCCATTGTTAAGGCATTGACAGATAAATTAGGTGGACAAATCGAAGTTAACAGCCAACCGGGTAAAGGAGCTGAGTTTAAAGTTCTGATTCCTAAAGCTAACATCCACGAATAATTTTACACCTTGCCGATATAATTGTTATAACAATCAGCCTTACAGCTATCCTAAATCATTTTATTTCAATACCATGCTATCATACACATAAATATAGATACTCTGATTAAGGCCTGTATTCTTCAAAATCGAAATCTACTTTCATATTGTTTCCTGAAATGGTAGCCTTTAAAAGATCTCCATTTTTTGAATACTCAATAATTTTAGGAAACTCATTCAATTGATTTTCACAAACAAAACACTGCTCTTCAATTCTAATCAACTTAAAATTAGTTGAATTGGACTCTCCCTGACCCGTTACATCAAAACTCCATTCACCATCTTTTTTAATCAGTTTGATATTTTCCTGCCAAATAGTGTCATTATTTTCTAGTGTAAAGCCAAATCCGGTATATTCCGAATCGCTATGCTTTTCCCAGTTCTCAAAAGTTAATCGGTTCTCCTGCTCATTGGTTCTTATCCAACTGCCTAACATCCAATCAAAATTATCTTTTGACTCTGTGGGCCTGTTTTTGCATGAAACACTTAGAATCAGCAAAATTACTATCATTAGTTTATTCTTCACTTTCATCAAAATTGTACAGGTGAAATACTTATTTATTTTCCATTCTGAACCATTTGAACAGGCCTTGTTGAGTTACTGGTTGAAAAGGCTTCGATCAAATGTTTTTTATTATCAAATAAAACATTGTTATCCACACCTAATTTATCATTAATACTGATACATAAAATACTAAAGCCCTTTCAAAATATAATTAGTCAATATTGTTTAATGCAAAGAATTAAATTGAATTCCTATAATCTGTGTAGTCTGTGGTTGAAAATCATTCCATACCGTCGCAATAAGGTTTAATGTTTATACAGATTGCTGCGTGCGACGGATTTACAGATCTCTTATACCGTGGGTTAAAACCCACGGCTAATACAGTCAGCCTTTCAGGCTTATTTAAACAGCTTTTATGGTTTAAACACTGCTTGAAAGTTAATTTGTGGAATCTGTGCAATTTGTGGTTGAAAATCATTCCATACCATCGCAATAAGGTTTAATGTTTAAACAGATTGCTGCGTGCGACGGATTTACAGCTTTCTCATACCGTCCTTAATGATGATATATTTTCAAAATCCTAATAGTAATTAGTACTACCAGGTTGAAACCCCAAATCATTAAACTTTTTATCAAACCTTGTTTATTCCTTTACAAAAACAATTGGTTTTTCGTTCTCTACTTTTAAAAAGTAGATTCCCTTGGAAAGCTTTTTAATTCCAATCATTTGATTATTTAAGGTCTTTCCACCCAGAAGCTTTTCACCAACTGAATTGTAAATCATATAATCAGCTGTTCCAGATATTCCTTTAATGCTTATATAATCTGTTGCCGGATTTGGATATATAACAATTTCTGCCTGATCAGTTGCACTCAATGCTGTTGGAATAAATCCTGTATCATCAACCCAATTAGATGTAGTACCTGTTAAGCTAAAGTTATTTAATACTCCGTTATTATTGTTTATTGATAAGTCTGTCAGTGAAGTCACAGTTGTATTATCTCCATTGGCAATACCCTGATTAAAGGTGTAATAAGCTATTAAATTATCCTCGTTTCCGTTTAAGGATATATTCATATTATTTTGAATCTGTTCTTCTGTTCTTAACACATTCCAAACCCTTAATTCTGCAATATTTACATTTCCATATGAATTACCATCACCAATCCAGGCACCAATTGTAAACGGAATACTGATGTCGTTATTTACACTACCGGTTAAAGTTGATGAGCCAACCAAATTTCCATTCACGTACATTTTATGTTCTCCACTGGTATAACAAACAGCCAGATGGATCCATTCGTTACCGGGTGAAACAGAACTTGTTATTGCCACAACATTATGCCGGTATGGTCTCCAGGTAATGCTTGCAGTAGTTGGATTACTCTCACTTAAAGCAATGATTTGATTACTGAAAACACTGTTTTTCTGACGAGCTATGACAGCTCCATAACGAGGTGTTGAGTTCGTTGTAGAACCTGCCTGACTTGATCCATTCCATTTTACCCACATTTCAATGGTGGCAGTTTGTAAATCGTTTAAAACTCCGTTATCCACACTCACATAATCATTTATTCCGTCGAAGTTCAATGAATTCTGACCAGATATATTTATTGTATTTACAAATAAAATAAACAGAACCACTAAGCTTCCTGCTTGATTAATTATTGATTTTCTCATAATTCCATCGGGTTATATAAAGACATATTTTACACCTATTTCCTACCTAAAATCACTACTTAAAATATCATACAATTGATAATCAGACTAATTTTCATTCCCATTTACAAGATCAACCCGGATCAGTTTTCCATTTTCGTACCTGGCAAAATCATACTTTATATCCAGTTTATTATTGTCGTAAGTAAAATTGAAATTTGGGATTTGAATAATTGTTTCGTCTTCCAGTAAGTAGGTTTGTGGCTTGACGTTGAGCATTTCGGAGTAAATTTTTAATTGCTCAATTTTATAATTTGTATTACTCTCTATTTCTGCAATTTGCTTCTTTGTTAGTGAATCGATGATTCCATAAGCAGTCAATCCAATTACAATGGCAATTGAAAGAATTAAAATCCATGATTTTTTCATAAGGTGTTTAGATTAGGGTAAAAAGTATTGTTGATATAAAAATATTAAAAAGGTTTATTTTTTAGGCTAATATTTAATTTAAACTTTTCTATACACTAATTCAGTTTTTTGAGATCCCTGGTTTATTTCATATCGAGGAATTCATATTCAATTTCAATATTCTTTACAGACTTATTTACATTCTCAAAACTAATAATACAAGAATCTGAATACCAATCAATACGATATTTTGAATGATACTCGCCTATCAATTGATGTTTATAAATAACATTTTTCCCATTCGACTGAATTAATTTAACTGTGTCGGTAAAATTTCCTTTTATTTTTAAATCAATTCCCAAGACATTTCCTTGCTTAGCTTTCTTTTTCAATTTCAACATTGTGTCAGATGTAATATCAAGTTTTAGTTTTTGATGATCTGTCTGATAAGTACAAGATGTTAAAATCATAATCAATAGTGAGATAAAAACTATTCTAATCATATATAACAAGTTAAAGGTTAGTGGTTTATTTTAGTTCGTTTAATACCTGATATGAAAATGTATATACGTTTCATTTGTCAATCGACATTAAATTATATTAAAGCTTTTGCGAGTAATTTCAATCAAAATCTATTCAGGCATATCCGGTATTATTTTATCTTCTGATATTTCAAAAATATAATCACTGGATTCAACCGGATTTCTTCGAAAGCTTGTTGGTAAATCAAATTTGCGAATTACTAATTTCCAAAAACTATCTTCATTAAAAAGGTTTTCAACATATCCCTGAACTTTGGCATGTGAAAATTTTATTCCAAATCTATTTTCATCAAAAGCACTTATATGGATACTGTCAAAAACCTCAATAGCTCTGATCGAAGGTTTACTATTTAAATTATTTGAAATAAAAATTTCTTTTTCGCTATCCACTTCCAATTCGAGTATTGTTTCACTGTACCCACCACCAAAGTCACTAAACTTATACAGATCATTATGCAAGTACTCATTTTTAGGAAATAACTCAATTGATATTTTATTTTCAGTTTTGTTCTCAATTACCAACTGCATTTGATAACTGGTTTCTTCTTTGCAACTATATAGAATCATGGATGTGAGAAGAAATATTGCTAGATTTTTCAGCATTACAAAAATCAATTAGATTGTTTATTGTTTTGGGAAGTACAACCCCGGCTGATTGAAACACTGCCATTCGATAGTTTGCTTTAGTCTTAATCGCAACCAAGCTATCTTTAAGTATTGGTCATTCAATCTTACTCTTTATTTCTATGTATGGTATCTACTGTTAACTTAAATATTTCTTCATTATCTATTCTTGTTTTCACCAATTTATACTGTCCGGTTACCGAGCCACCTGTAGGGCAGCAATTTGCATCACCTTTATTATAAATTAAAAAACTAAATAACATTGAGTTATCCTTAAAGTCTCTTATTTCTCCTTTACCTATAAATTCTCCGGCCCCTAACAATCCTAAATAATGATCTGTAGCAGACTCAATCATCACATCCTTCAATTCTCCTGAAGATGTTATATGTATGATTTTAATATCTGTTTGATGGCCACTACCATAATAGACTTTTTCTATTTTAATAAACTTATCTTCTTTGAAAGTAAACTCTGCAACATTCTCAATGTAATCCAATCCTTCACCTTCTGCATTGAATTCATATATTAGTTGATACTTCTTCTCATTATCAGTAGCATTATAACCATTTACGTTTTTCCAAATCTGTACTTTATCCGGAGGATTAAGATAACTTTCTCTAACACAACAATGTAAAGTCACAAACATATCTTCGATTCCATTTCTATAGATTGGAAATGCTTGTTTAAGTTCCCGTACATTTTTATCAGATGAATTAAGATTTAAAACAATCTCTTCTTTAGATTTCAAAAGATCTTGTGCAAAACCCTTGCTAACGGCAAGAGTCAACACTAATACAAATATTAATCGTTTATTCATAAAGTTGTAAAATCTTTAATTACTGGGATAAGGATTGCAATTCATTAACCAGGCTTTCGATTTTTAAATTGCATTCTATAAGTTTTTGCTCATCCGCTTGCCGATTATAGCGAACCAATTCCTGCATCGTTTCACAGGATTGAATACGCAGATTAGTATATTCCTTTAATATCTTAATCCTTTCTTCTAAAGCAGGATCTATATCGGTTAAGGAATTAAGCAATTCAAGGTTTTTTGACCACAAATCAATTCCTTCATTTCTGAACCTATCGTAATAATATTGAATTTTATCTTCAGGAATATAGGACAAATCCTCTTTGTACATCCACATAGCTTTCTCCTCATTAACAGCATACTCCTTCATTACAACCTGAAATTCGGTAAACATATTAGGTGCAGCTTTGGGCAAGGCAATAATAGAAATCAGCATTAAAAACGAAATACCCCAGTACACAAATTTGGAAAGACGCGAATTCTTAACGGATAAATAATAAATAACTCCGATAACCAATCCACTCACTAATCCTCCAATATGAGCAGCATTATCTATTCCTTCTTCTGTTAAACCATACAATAAATTATACCCTACAAAAGAAAATACACTTATTACAAAATTTTTACGGGTACTTTTGGGCAATTCAATTGCCTTAAATAACAATAAAGAAATAAGCAAGCCATACATACCAAAGATGGCTCCTGAGGCACCCACCGATACAATATTGTAATTAATTGTAACACTGGTAATGCTTGCAAAAACACCTGCTGCCAGGTATGCAAACAGATACCTTATATTACCAATTTGCGTTTCAATCTCTTTACCTATATATATCAGGGCATACATATTTAGTAACAGATGAAATAAGCCACCGTGAAGAAAAACACTTGTAAGCAAACGCCATTGCTGCCCGGCTAATGTTAAATCTCTTAAATTGCCTCCCCAGATAATTAATGAGTCAACCGTTGGTTCAAATGGATCAACACCCATTAATACCATAACAATATAAATGAGAATATTAAGATAAATTATTATGGGTGTGATGTAGTAATTCTTTTCAGGAAGCAAAGCCTCTATTAGTTCTTTAAATGACTTGTGATTATTAACCTCTTCTTTTTCCTGAACAGTCTGCTCAACATCCTCCTTTACCGATGTGGTATCAACTTTTCCTGATCTTCGTTTTTCAATTTCGTATAATGCTGCAGAATAAGCCTCCTCTTGATAGTCAAACCTATTCTCAATTATTTTTTTTAACTCCAGATCTGTTTTATCTGACATTATCTTTGTAGCATTGTTTTCCATTTTTTTAGTTTATTGCTGCTTGGGTTTATTTCATTATCCTTAATCCCGGCATTAGGATTTGTAAAGTCAAACACACTTTATACCTGCGTTTTATTTTTCAAGATTTATTTATAAACATTGTTATAATTTTGCCCCATGTATAGGACAATAGTTCCAGTTGCCTTTCATTTCTTCGCCATCAACCGGACAGTGTTTTGGAGGTAATAGAACTACCAGAGGCAAATTGTAGGTAAATGTTCGGGCCGAATGCTTTACAATTAATTTGCCTTCTTCAAACTCATTAAACACATTATTACCGTCGTTATCTTTTATTTCAAAAAAATAGAACGCCATGCCCTTGCCCAGCTGCCCTAACATTTGGGCAAACATAGGTTTGATGGCTTCTGAAAAAGAGAGTGCTTCTGCCGATAACCGGGCGTTGGTAAGCGGGTAATATTGATTGCCTGTACTGTCTTCGACAGAAAGTGTTTTGCGCAGTTCCTGCTCACTCGTATACCGCATCGAACCATCGGGGTTGATATACAGGTCTAAGGCACAAATCACCACGTAATTTTCAAATGCCTGCTCTACCTGATCAATTACCTCGGGTGTTACCTGCGGACTACCTTCCAGCGACATTCGCCAATAGCTTAAGGGTATCCACCAGGTTAAGGCCATATTATTATCCTGCTTATCCCAGATTTGAACTTCATGTATATACGCTGTTAAATCAAACTTTGGGGTTGTTTGACCAAAAAGCTGAATGCTGCAGATTAATGTTAGGGTTAAAAGTAGGGTTCTCATTTTTTGGTTTTGATTGAGTTTAGTTTATTTGTTCGTTAAGGCACATAGTTTACAATAGTTAAAGTCTCAAATTTATCACATCTCCCCGCATTACGTATATTTATTGTTAGCCCCAGTTAATAATTAGTGACAATATTCCTTTTGAAGGTTAATTACTTCAGTTCCATAGTTTGTTGTAAATCCTAAATCTAATGCTTTCTGCAAATCTTGACAAGACTTAGAATAATCACCAAGTTCTATATAAATTAATGCTCTAGTTCTATAGGCATAGGAGTTTTCAGGAAATAATTCTATTGATTTCTCAATATCTTTCAATGCCAAATCTGTATTGCCTATTTTCATCCAATTATAGCTTCTGTTACTATATCCATATGGTTCACTTGGGTCAAATTCCAGAACTTTATTAAACATATCTATTGCTTTATTGTAGTCACCTGATTCTTGATACAAAAAGCCAAGATTCCCATATGCTGGGTAATATGTTGAATCAACTTCAATAGCTTTCAATAGGTACATAATTGCATTATCAGGATCATTAATTTCTTCACAAACAGCTCCAAGGTTTGTCAGTACAGCAATATCTGTTGAATCAAATTTATAAGCATTAATCAGATCTTCATATGAACTCTCAAAATCCCTTTTGTGATATTTTGTTACTGCTCTATTCGTTAAATTCAAATAATATATAGAATCACTTTCTGCATATTTCATTGCATATGTTAGATCTTCAAGAGAATAATCATATTCACCAACTTTTTGTAATAGTAATCCTCTCTTACTGTATATATAACTATCGCTTTGAAACCGATTTAATGCTTGTGTATATATTTCATATGCTAGCTGAAATTCTTGCAAATCTTCATGTATAAGACCTTTTAAATCATAATATGAAACATTGTTTGAGTCTATAGCAAGTGCCTCATTAATCAAATTCAAAGCAGAATCTATATTATTATTCTCATAGGCAGCTAAAGATTTGTTATAGAAATCATCTGGACTTTGAGCATGAGAAGAACTCATGATTAAAACAAACAAAAATATAATTACATATCTCATAGTGTTATGCTTTAATTGGGGCTAACGGTGGCGGTATGGTTAGTTGCCGATTTCGAAGCTCTTACTTCTCAAGTTACAACTACTTTTGACACGAGCTGTTCTGTTCAAATACCCACTGCACCGGCAATTAACTATACCGCGTGTTGGCAGCTGGCGTTCTTGACCTCTGTGTCTGAAAGTCACTTTCTGCATGGGTTTAAATTATTCCTAGTTCTTTTAATATGTCACTTTTAAATTTGCTGAATGGTCGATTTACGAAATTTGTTTCATCGTATTCTGTCCCAAACACAATTCTATACAGGTCTTCCTTTGAAAGAATAACGTCTTTAAGCAGATTGGATTTTAATATTGTTAGGTATCTCTCCGAAAAATATTGTTTTGTCCTTAGAAGGTCTAACAATTCACCTGTATGAGAATTGTAAACTTCTTCAATAGCAAAGGCGTCTATTGTATTTTTTGCTTTTGATGGGTCGGGCGTTACGACCTTTACCTTTAAGCCATTTTTACTTTTGTGTGAGTATTTGTAAGAAAATTTGATGTCACCTAATGCGTTGTCAAGGTAAGGATGAGTATAATCATTCAAGGTCATTTTATGAGTTCCTTTGATGCTTGAGTTACAAATAGAGCAACTTGGAATCAGATTATAAAATGATACAGCCAATATTGGGTGACTTGCTTTGTCGAAGTAGTGGTCAAATTGAGGACGAGTCAACTTTTTGCCGTCATCTTTTATTACAGTGTTCGTATAGTTTCTATTGCAATATGTGCAAGTTCTTACGTCTAGTAATTCTGCCAGTTCATATGCATCAAATCTTGATTCTGCATGTGAAATAAAAATTTTATAGTTGAAAACGTATTCAATTGCTGTTTTAAAATCAGGAATATTATCAATTAACGGTTTCAAATAATCACTTATTTCAATTAGCTTAGACGGTTTCCCAATTAGAATGTCATCAAGATGGTCAATGATATGGATGTCGAATAAACGCATTACCATTTGGTTATTTACATTTGCTCTTGGTTCAATCCATTCAATTCTTTGAATAACAAAATCAAGCATTCCTTGATGGAAAGCCCTTTTGGCTTTTATAAATTTTGGTGTATTTGGATTGAGATACAGCATTATTCACCTAATCTTTTTCTAAGTTCTTGAAGTTTCTTGATTTGTTCGTCTATTACATCTGCTTGAAAATTATCTTGGGTTTTATCATCATACATTTCAGCCAATTTCCGTTGGATAATTGGTTCGTCAATTAACTTGATGATAGTTTTGTAATAGATTTTACTTTCAAGATTATCCTTGTTGTTCAACCATTTTATTGTTTCCTGAATCTTGTCTAAAGCAAAGTTTCCAATCAACGAATCCTCAATAAAGAACGAATCTGCAATTAAGTCAGATATGTTTGCTCCAAAAGTTTTTAATGGTCTCCGTTTATTGTTGAAATCTAGGATTCTCGAAGGACTACTATAATCAGGTCTTTCGATGTATATCACATTTGTGTTTGGAAGGTCTGAAAGTGTAATTGGGTCGTGCGTAGTAAAGATTATTTCAAGAGTTGGTTTATTTTCAAGTTCATCAAAAAAGTATGGCAAAGTTGATAAAAGTGCTTTCACATATTTCTTCTTCCATGTAATATGAAATGTGAGGTCTGCTTCATCGAGTAACAGAATATAATGGTTACTTAACTTCCTGTATTTTAATTCTTTTAAATTGGTATTTAGAAAATCATAAATTCTGGAGTAGAAATTAAGCAAGGCTCCTTCGCCTGAACTCATTCTTCTTTTGAAAGGCATATAATTGATGAACTCCTCTATTTTCTCTCTGTCTTCAATAGTTAATTCATCCTTATTCGCATAGAATTTTACATAGTAGCTATTCAACTCATTCAAAAACTGTCTTTGAAGTTTTAGAATTTCGGTTGCGTCTTCTGTTGATGTTCGCAAAGTGCCATTTGAAACAGAATCTTCATTATCGGTTTTTTCTATTGCTTCATATATTTTCTCTAAAAGTTTTTTCACAATACTTTCACTGAAAATATTTTCAGGTTTAGACGATTTTAACTTTATACCACTATGCTTAACGAAAAGTAAAAAGGTGTCGTAGGCAGATGCAGAATCTATTTGTTCCTTTAGTTCTTCATATGGAAAATAGCCTTCTTGCAGGAATGAATTCCTTCTCTCCATTTGTATATGAAGTAGCGAAATAATGCACCTGATTAGATTTCTTTTTAGGATGTATTGATTTACTTCAACTTGGTTTAAAACTCTGTCGTCTTTAAATTTTCTTATTGTATGCCATTCCGAAAGTTCTTTTTCAAGTTTTTCCTCTATGGTTTTTAAGATGGTTCTAAGTTGATATGGCGTGTTCCAGTCTTTCTCCCTTACGTTGTAACCTCTAAAATGTAAAATTGGTTCATAATGCCCTTGAAGTTCGAACAAGTCATTAAATATTTGCTTACGAACTAATTCAGAACTTATGAAGGTAATTTGACGAATAGAATTTTTGAAAAGTAATTCTTGTGATGCTGAGTAAGGCCAGCCACTTTCGTTGGTGTCTTTTTCTCTAAATTCTTTTAAATCTTCCTCTACAATCTTATCGAACGAAATATCATGATTATCAACTTCGTCAAAGTTTGGGTTGTATTTGTAGTCGAAGTGAGGAGAATAGTAAATCGTTTGTGGTTTTTTGGTCACCCCTTTTTTCAATTCAATTTCATAGGTGTTTTGAGGTGCTGATTCATGTAGAAAAACTCTATTGAAGTCATTTCTTAGAATAAGAGGATGCTTTCCTTCTATTTCAACAAGAAACAATGAATTTGATTGTGGTAAGGCATATTCATGCTCAATAAATTCACTTCTGATTACATCCAGTAACGTTGATTTACCAGCTCCGTTTTGCCCAACAATGGCATTTAGATTTGTTACTTTACTTTGTAACTCTGTAAGGTTGAAAAAATCGGGAATGAATTTTTCGTTTACTGTTCGTCTGACAATAATATTATTATCTACATTCTCAAATTCATAAAAGTATTGACCACCAAAGTTTATTGTCTGAGGCTCTTTGAATATGTATTCATGGTCTTCTATGTAAATCGCTGCTAATCTCATTTCCCGTGTCGAGTTATTCGCTGTCCGTTTTCAATATGGTCTGTATGTCGCTGTTCACCTGTCAAAATTTGTTACTCTTATACTTGTCAATGTCTGCTGTGTCGTATCGTTTTACGCTTGCTGCCAACTACCTTATATCCACTATTAACTTTCCCATTATATTAAACCACTGTATAAAAGCCACTAAAACACTTTAAATGCTTATAAGTGTTTAGAACAATTAAATCGTTTAAATACGGATAATGATTTGCCGGATTTGGCGGCTCTAAAGTGGAGGCTTGTGTATGCAGCTTCATAGCGTCTGGTTTAAATTTGGCGTTTACAAAAATAGCAGAATATGGCTATTATGCTAATAAAAACTACCTCTTTTAGCTTAACGAAGTAATACAGAAGATAAATGATAGTATTTTGTATATCAAGTACAAGAGCTACCATAAAACATACTTAAAGCTCTTTTATTGTTAACTATTCTAATTTTTGTAATAAATAGTATAAGTTGTATGGAGTGGTTATAATTAAATCCGCTGAAGGCGCATCCCAATGAGATTGTGGATAAATGGTAAGACCGATGCTCGGTTATTATCGTTTAGTATACATTAAATTTAATTTGTGAAATCTGTGAAATTTGTGGTTGAAAATCATTCCATACCATCGCAATAAGGTCTAATGGTTAAACAGGTTGCTGTGTGCGACGGATTTACAGCTCTCTTATACCGTGGGTTAAAACCCACGGCTAATACAGTCAGCCTTACAGGCTTCTCTAAACACATTTTCTTTTTTAACGCTCCATTCTCTGATTTTATTAGTGCATTTTCCTGAAGGCGCATCCCAGTGAGATTGTGGATAAATGGTAAGACCGATGCTCAGTTATTATCGTTTAGTATAAATTTAATTTGTGAAATCTGTGAAATTTGTGGTTTAAAATATTAGCTCTGATTAAGCTATTGTGTTTACCTGCAAACAACCGAATTAAATCTGATTCTGTATGTAGTAATTCTAAAATTGACGTTTCACTTTTACACATAGTCTGTAACAGGCCTAATTAGTATTTCTTTTTAACCTGCTCAAGCCGCAGGGGCTTTTACTTCTTCTCTGCAGCAAGAAGAAGTAAACAAGAAGTGCCGCGCTGTCATGAAAATTGCTAAAAACCAAATCACTCCGCTAAAAGAAAAGAACTCTCCCGATAAAGAAACTTGTGGCTTTTAATACTCAAAACCCTACAGTTTCTAAATCGGGTTCAAACAGCTTTTCTTTTTTAACGCTCCGTTCTTTGATTTTCTAAACGCATTTTCCTGAAGGCGCATCCCAGTAAGATTGTAGATTATTTAAAAAATTGATCATTTGAGGTGCGTACGGTGGGCGTCCACGAATGGAGCGGGCTTTTTGAAATGTGGCCCTTGTTCGGGAAGGCCTGTGCGATAACCATTTCAGAAAGGCATCATTCGTGGTGAATTTTCTTTGTTACTTTCTTTGTTTGGCAGACAAAGAAAGTAGTGTAGAGAATAACAGATTGCTGCGTGCGACGGATATACAACTCACTTATACCGTGGGTTAAAACCCACGGCTATAACAATCAGCCTTACAGGCTTCTCTAAAAAAGCTGATAGTTTAAGCAAAATATTCATCGTACTCAATCCATTTGACTTCGCAGATGGGGTACCCGCAGGTTGAGCGAAGGAAAAGAGAAATTTGATACCAAGCTGTAAATCTTTAAATTTCTCCCGTAGCAAGACCGTAGCGGGTCATCGAGGAGTCATGGTCCCGAAGCTTCGGGATCTTTGATTCTTTCTGTAGCTGATGACAGAAAGAATGGAGAAAAAAAGGATTCCATGCCGTCGCAATAAGGTCTAATGATAAAACAGGTTGCTGCGTGCGACGGATTTACAGCTCTTCTATTACCGTGGGTTAAAACCCACGGCTATTAAAGTCAGCCTTACAGGCTTCTCTAAACACATTTTCTTTTTTAACGCTCCGTTCTTTGATTTTCTAAACGCATTTTCCTGAAGGCGCATCCCAGTAAATTTATTGATAATATAGTAATGAAATAGTTCATTAAGCCAACACCTTATCCATTTAAACCAATGCATAAAAGAGTAGGAACTCCCCACTCGAAACTTAGTTTCGAATTTCTGATTGTCAGGGCTAGTTGCGAACAGGGCGGAATGGTGGCTTTGAGGCACGAAAAGTTGTACCTGAAGCCCTAGGTTCGTCAACGGTGCCTAGCAAGCCCCTCAATCAGAAAGATTTTTGCTTCCTTTTTCTAAAAAAGGAAGAGAAAAAAACAATCGTATTATTAAAACTTTTACCATAGGACTTATGCGGATCACATCAGGATGTATCGGCTGAAATAGAGAGAGAAAAAGGATTCCATGCCGTCGCAATAAAGTCTAATGGTTAAACAGATTGCTGTGTGCGACTGATTTACAGCTTACTTATTCCGTGGGTTAAAACCCACGGCTAATACAGTCAGCCTTTCAGGCTTATTTAAAAAGCTTTTATGGTTTAAACAAAGCTTCAAATTTAATTTGTGAAATCTGTGTAATTTGTGGTTGAAGATATTTGCTGATTGATCAATTAAGGTCATCAGTAACAAGTTGAATTGCATCCTAACTAATTTTAAAATTGGCGCTTCGCCCAAACCCGACTTCATTTTTTGTCTTAACACAAAAAACGAAGCAAAAAAACTCGATAGCTATCGAGTCAAGGCTACACCTGCTTCACTAAAAAAACTACGGTCAATTGACTGAAATCGTTTAAACTCGTTGACTTCGCTCAACTCAAACAAAAACGATTTTTAATCGTCAATTCAACCTTGTTTTTTTGTTCACCAGCTGAGGCCATCAATAAATAACAAATACCTACGCGTGACGGATTTACAGCTCAATTATACCATGGGTTAAAACCCACGGCTATTACAGTCAGCCTTACAGGCTTATTTATAAAAAGCTTAGAATTATAAAACTTTCTCCTCTGTTAACTCTCCGTTTTTATAATATTCTTCTTTTATTTTTTCGCCCACTTCACTCCACATAGTTTGCGTGCCCTCCTTTTTATTGTTTACAAAGCTAACTTTCGACAGCACTTCTCCATTCTCAAAAAACCAGGTCCATTCACCTTCCTGCAAATCATTTATCATATTACCAGTAGAATACAATCCTCCTGATTCATAGTAGTATTTTATTTCACCGTTTACTTGTCCTCCGGCATAAACCGCCTCGCGGTACAAGGCTTGATTACTCTCATAAAAGACTTTCCACAGTCCCTGACGCAGGCCATTCAGCATTTTACCCGATTCCATTAATTTATCACCATCAGGATAATAGGATTCATAGTTTCCATTACCGTCCTGAACCATTATTTTACCATCGGGGTACCAGGCCTTACTTAAACGAAAAATTTCGCCTTCATAAACACCCAACTCCTTTTTATTACCATTCTCATAATAAATACTCCACTCTCCTGTTCGCAAGCCTTCTTTAACATCTCCCTTCGCCACCAAAACACCTTTATCCGAAAATGACTGGTAAGTCCCTTCACCGTCTTTTACCCACTGTTTGCCGGATACATCCCATACATCCTGTATAATTAACTTTGTTTCCGATTCATGAATAATCCTGCTCTCCAACTCACCGTTATCAAAATAAGTAGTCCATAAGCCCGATGAAATACCTTCTTTCATCATTCCTTCGCTTAGCAATGCACCATTGATATGATAAAATTTCCAGATTCCATCCTGCCTATCCCTGGTAAAATTACCCTCCTGCATTAATGTTCCTGTCTCATTCCATATTTTCCAGTCCCCTTCCATCCGGCCATTTACATATAATCCCGAATCGTTTTTTACACCATTCTCAAAATAATTAATCCAGATACCATGTTCCAACCCCGACTTATAAGAACCTTCTTTAATCAACTTGCCCGACTCATTATACCATTGCCACAGACTATCCGGGTTTCCTTCATGAAAATGTGCTACAATCTGTTGATTACCGTTCTCATACCAATACGTCCACTTACCTTCTTCTTTGCTATGATGAAGTGTTCCTTCCGACATCTTCTCTCCCGACTCATAATAATAGGTTCTGAATCCGCTAACCCCTTTTCTGATCTTAAAAACGGTGAAGCCAATAAGCAAAACAGAAATAACCACCAACGGCATACGTAACCCGGCTAATGAAGGCATCGCATTATGTTTTCCTTCTTTCAGTTCTTTAAGGGTAAGTGGTGATATTTTTCGGAACGAGAGTTTATAACCTTCTGCAATTGCTATACCATAGAACAATAGATCAATGGGTGAAAATGCTTCCATTAACACCCCAACAATTACCGAAGGCGTAAGATAAGTCAGCACTTCAAAATAAGGCAGGGAAGCCTCCTGTGCATAGAACCCAACCTGCGAGAATAAATTTCCCATTATACAGCCTAATAATGACAAGGTAGCTCCCAGAATTCCGAATTTAATATCAATGCCTGCTCCAAAAAAACGAACAGCAAACCCCACCAACAGCCCCACTCCAATGGCCATATATCCAATCTGTACCTGGGTGGCTACAGTAAACATAGCCCATAAAACACCGCTGATGATACTTACCAGCAATCCACCAATGATGGCATAATAAAAATCCTGATGCGATTTTAAGGTATTCAATGAGGCATCATCCAGGTGTTGAAATTCGGGTTGAATGGACATATCCGTATTATTGTAAGTAGAAGAAGTTGAAAAATAAGGATCTCCTTCAAAATCTTTACAAGTTCCTTCAAAGTCTGCTTTTTCGTTTGTTAAACTGCAGATTACACCACGGTTAATGTCACTTTTACGTTTGGTACATTTCTTACAAAATTCAAGTTGTTCTTGTCGGGTCATAACTGATATGGGTTTATGTTACTCAGGACGATTACGGTTTTAACGTATTCGTATATTTTATTGATTTGATATTTTCGGAACAGAACCTTAGTATTCTTTTATCAATAAAGAATAATTAACGGTAGTATCAGGCTGAAATACCAACATTGGATAATCTCCTTCAGGCTTATAACAAGGCATGGATTGCACATTGCCTTTAACCTGATCTGTTTGGATTAAATGCTGACTAAATTGTCTGTCGGTTTTATCTACCTTCAAGTTATTCAGTAAGTCTTTTAAGTTATCCTGATATTTAATTTGATGATTTAAGCCCTGAGGTTTCTGAAAAGGCTTAAGTAATAACGGTGCACTAATAGTGTCAGTAGAAGCAATTTTTGTAGTTTGCGCTCTGGCCTCTGACATACCCAATAATGCAAGTAAGGTTAACAAGGTTAGCGATTTCATTCTGTTGGTTTTGATTCTAACACAATAGTAAACAATATTTTTTCTTTGCTAACCTAATTTCTCAATTATTTTCACCTGAATTCTAACATAATGCATTAACAGACAGGGATCATTTGCCTTTAAACAGCATCTGAAAAGCCTGCGGAACGGGCGTTTTAAAATGCATCTCTTTTTTTGAATAAGGATGTGCAAAGGTCAGCGATAAAGAATGGAGTCCCATCCGGTTTAGTACTTTATCTCTGCTGCCGTAAACCTTATCTCCCACTATCGGATGCCCTGCTTCCGACAGGTGAACACGAATCTGGTTTTTTCTTCCTGTAAACAAATCTACTTCCAGAAGACTGTATTTATCAGATTCTTTCACAACTGAATAGGCTGTTTTAGCATACTTTCCCTTAACCTTATCCTGGGTTGAAAACACATGACAGGAACTGTTTTCCATCAGGTATGATTCAATCACCCCCTTCTTATCCTGAAACGTTCCCTCAACAACAGCCACGTATTTTTTACTGAACTGCGACCAGTTCTCCTGCAAATATTGTTTGGCCTTTTCGCTCTTTGCAAAAACCAGCAAGCCGGATGTTTCCCTGTCGAGACGATGAACAATAAAAACACGGGCCCTCGATTTAGGATTTCCTTTTCTTACATAGTCATTCAGCATAAAATGTGCGGTATTGATCTTCTCTTTTACAGTAGCAATCGTTAACAAACCGCTTGCCTTATTAACTACAATAATATCCTGATCTTCATGAATAATAGTAAGCCCTTTTAAAAGGTGTTTTTTTGCCATCTTATTTTTATATACTGGTTTTGAATAAACTTTCTCCTTTAATGTATAACTGCAATTGATTCATACTTGCATAACCTTCTTCCCTTTGTACCGTAAGTGAGTCAACACCATTTCAATGGCAACGGTTATAGCCTTGGCAATCGGATACAGGTTATGTGCTTCTTCAAAATGAATAAACAAAAGTCGTGAATAATGATCACTTGTTTCACATGGTAAGAAGAAAATTTTTCAACGATATAATACATTCAGCGATTTCAATTTACCAAAGATTAGATTTCGATATAAAGATGTATTTAAACAAAAAAATGGATGGTAATATTTGTTTCAAATCTTGAGAAGATGCAAATCTTTTTAATTTATCAACGCTATTTCTTTTATGGCCTCAATGTAATATTATTAACCACAGATTACACAAATTTCACAGATTGGATTTGTTATTGAGGTAGAAGGTAGACAACAGAGTTAAAGAAGTGAAATGGTTTTATTTGTTTCAAATCCTAAGAAGATGCAAATCTTTTTAATTTATCTACGCTATTTCTTTTATGGCCTCAATGTAATACTATTAACCACAGATTACACAAATTTCACAGATTGGATTTTGTTATTGTAGTAGCTAGCAGGTAATAATAGTTTTACTTTATAGCTATTCAACCTCTTTGACGTTGACATATTATTTGATCATTGATTGCTCAATTATTCATTTCATTTTCTTGATAGGTGAACTAACCCTTTGATAATCCTTACAAACTTATGATATACCCTAACGAAAGACGAAAATAAGAAGTATTGGCGTAGGACTCACTGTCGCCAATGGTTCGGGGGATATTATAGATATACGAAAGTTGCATATCAAAATTCTTCCAGTTCAAACTAAGAGGAAGACGTAACTGGGTATTCAACAGTGTAAATACATCCTTATAATATGTATCGACTTCCAAATTAGTGGTTTGATCCACATACGCTTCGTTAAGTAAGAACTCAGCTGCTTCTGATCCAAAAAATAAAGATACTTCGGGCTCTAAACGCAGATAATTGTATTTCCCAAACCGAAGCAGATACAAGTAAGCATAGTTATTCCAGGTAAACTGTTTTCCTACTTCCTGTCCAACCAACAACGAACCATCGAATCGTGTTCCAAAGGACTTGCTTTTTAGTGTGATTCCGGCATTTATACTACTGTTATAGATAGGCTCAAACTCAGGATCATTAACATGAAAAATAAAATAATCGGCTGATAAACGATATCGAAAAAAGTGCTTATTCTTAATGCCTTGACCATAGCCAACAGTTAAGATGGTGCTGCGATAATTAGGATCGAGCTGATTATACCAGCTACCGGATAAACCAGCAAAGAAACCCGCTGAATTCATGTAATAAATCTGGCCTGACAAATTGGATTGATAGTCACCATTCTCACGGCCTGCATAAAAAGTACGGTTACTATAGTTTGTGGCAAAATAGAGGAATTGAAAAGTCTGGTCTTTTTCTAACAGACTATAAATATCTTCATCTTCAAACAAGATATCATCCAATAATGAATCTACCCGGGCAATACGATCTTTGTCCATTATATCGGTCCGCTGTGCATATAACTGAACAGATATAAATAAAGCTAACAACAGAATTTTTACTTTTTTAACCATATGATATTTCCCGGTTTGTTTAACTATGACGAAATTCTAAGTGCAGAGATTAATATAAAAAAGAAGCTGCCTTTGATGCAGCTTCTTTTACAGAGGATTATTTACCTCCATTTCCATTACCTGACCCACCATTTCCTGAACCTTGTTGCTGTTGAGCTTCTTGTTGAGCCTGCATCTGTGCCTGTTTTTGTGCTTGTTGACGGGTACGTTCCTGAACGGCTGTAGCTGTCTCACAATTTTCACCTTGCTGCAGTTGCTGACGAACCTGTTTTTTCTGTTCAGACGAAAGACTACTGCGTAATTGCTGACGGTTCTGATCTTTAACCTGATTTTGCTCCTGAATCATTTCTTTTTGCTCTTCTGATAGGCTGGCCTTGATAGCTTCACGTTTTTGTTCACGTGTCATTTCCTGATTTTCCAGAATAGCTAATTGCTCATCGGTAAGTGTTTCCCTAAAGGCAGCTCTGAATTGTTTTGAGCCTTGCTTATTTTGTTCCATTAAAGCTTCTTGCTCATCGGTAAGATTCAAATGCAACTGATCACGTTTTTGCTCTTTAACCTGATCACCTGATCCGTCTTTCAATTGTTTTTTGGTTTGTTCTTTTACAGCTGTTTCTGTTTGTGCATTTAATGCAGGAGCTGCTATTAAGACAGATAAAACCATAATTCCCATTAGTCTTGTGATTGCTTTCATGATATTGTTATTTAAAATTATTATTGGTCCCCATTCAAACAGTAACCGAATAATTTTCAATCCACCCTACCATATGAAATTTAAAAAATGCAGTTTTTTTATTTCAACAATCAATAATTATCATTTAAACATCACATATTCTGTATATTATATTTTGAAAAAAATTTACCATTTCAAATGATGATTACGAATAAAAAAATCCCCGGGAATGCACTTCCGGGGATTTAAAAGGCCTGCCCAACAGGCAGACAACATCAACTATCAAAAAAGTAAAGACTACACGTCTTAATTGGAGCCACCACCTAAAGCCTTGTAAAGGCTGACACAATAATTCAACTGCTCAAGTTTATCATTTACCTTACTTAATTGAGCAGTAAGTAAACTCCTTTGAGCAGTGATTACTTCCACATAATTGGCTTCACCAGCCATCAATAAATCATGTGTAAAATCAACAGCAGTATTAAGCGAAGTAATTTGTTTATTGCGTAAATCATTTTTAGCCAGCGAGGCTTTAAAGCCGTACAACACATCCGAAACTTCCTGTCCGGCTTGTAATAAGGTACTCTCGAAAGCCAATGCAGCCTCGCGTTGTTGCGATTTAGCTATTTCAAGATTACTGCGTAATTGTCGCTTATTAAAGATCGGCTGTACGATTCCTCCAACAATATTGGCTGCAATATTTTCAGGACTAAAGAAGCCTGAGAATGTACTGTTCGAGTATCCAAGCGCACCACTGCTAATAGTTATTGAAGGATACAAACTGGCCTGTGCTGCATTGGTAAGTGAATATGCCATGCGAAATGAAAGTTCCGCTTGCTTCACATCCGGGCGATAAGCCAGTAATTGTGCAGGAATACCATATTCAAGCTCATTAGGCACAACCTGATCGGCAATGGTGCTACGTTTCACTTCTCCGGGTTTACGGCCCAGCAAAACACAAATAGCATTCTCAACCTGACGAATCTGACTCTCCAGTTCAGGCACCGAAAGTTGCGTGCTATACAAAAGCGCATTGCTTTGTTCAACGGCTGCACCATTTTGCATACCAGCATCTTTTAAAGCCTGCATGGTTGCAGCATTTTCGCCTAAAAGCTTAATGGTCTCAAGGGTGATTTGCAGTTGCTCATCCAGCGCTATCAGGCTATAGTATGAGCTGGCAATACCTGCTATCAGATTGGTTTGAACCAGGTTTGCATACTCCTGACTGTTTAAATATGCAGCCAGTTGAGCTTTCTTTTGATTGTTCAGCTTACCCCATGCATCAATTTCCCAGGAGGTAGTCAGTCCCAATGTTATATTATTTGCCTCGTAACCCAGCACATCTTCTCCTCTGTCGCCATTACTATAACGGGTATATTCTACCTGCCCACCAACACCTAATGTAGGATACAAGGCAGCTTTAGCCATCTTTAAACTTGATTGAGCCTGGTTAATCCGCTCAGTCGCAATCTTCAGGTCAAGGTTATTTGTCAACCCTTCCTCAATCAGACTTTTTAGTTGAGCATCTGTAAAGAATTCACTCCATGCTTTTGAGGCAATGGTGGTTGAATCCCCTGATTCTTTGTCGGTGCGGTATAAACCAGAGGTATCTTTATTCAATTCTCCGAGGTTTTTACTACTCCGACACCCGGTTTGTGCCAGGCCAACCCAAATCAAAAAGCCCGACAACACCGCGTATCTATATATTTTCTTTTGCATCAGATTATTAATTTTCATGGTTCGCATCACTTAGGTCAGTTGCAAATGCTTTTTTACTTACCTTTTCCTGCAAAGTCTGGAATAATATAAATAACGTTGGTATGATAATAATACCTATCATCGTTCCGATTAACATCCCCCCGATAGCACTTATACCAATTGATTTATTCCCCAAAGCTCCGGCTCCTTTTGCCACTGCCAACGGAAGCAAACCAAAGATGAATGCAAAGGATGTCATCAAAATGGGTCGCAAACGGGCAACAGCACCACTTACAGCCGCTTTAACAATATCCATTCCCTGTTTACGCCGCTGCAGGGCATATTCCACAATCAGAATGGCATTCTTAGCCAGCAGTCCGATTAACATTATGAGCGATATCTGAACATATATATTATTCACAATTCCACTTCCGTTCATCATTGAAAGGAAGATGAAAATAAATACACCCGCCAAACCTACCGGTAATGAAAATATAACCGCCAACGGTAAAAGGTAACTTTCGTATAAGGCTGATAGCAACAGGTAAACAAATACCAGACATAACAGGAAGATGATCGCTGTTTGACTACTGCTGTTTACTTCCTCGCGAGTCATACCCGAGAAGTCATAACCATAACCCGATGGTAATTCGGTCTCTCTGATGGCATTCAGAACATCACCTGAACTATAACCCTCCATAAAGTTTGGAATAATGGTAACATCCATACTCGAGAACAGGTTAAAACGAGTCAGTGATTGTGGTCCGGTAACATCATTTATCTTAATAAACTCAGTAATTGGAGCCATCTCACCACTTCCTGTCTTCACCATCAGGTGATTCAGGTCTTCCAACTTGGTTCTGTATTCGGGATGAGCCTGTATCATCACCCTGAATTGTTTACCGTACAGGTTAAAGTTGGAAATATACATACTTCCTACATAAGCCTGCATGGTAGTCATCACATCACTTAAGGTGATACCTGCATCTTTAATTTTTGCCACATTGGCCTCTATCTCTTTCTGCGGAAAACGAGGGTCGAATGTTGTCATCGCCATCATCACCTCCGGACGTGCACGCAGCTTTGCCAGAAATTCGTTCGTTACATTGAAAAAGTCATTTACATTACCACCGGTCCTGTCCTGCATCTTCAACTCTACACCACTACTTAAACCAAAACCCTGAAGTGTTGGGGTTCCAAAAAACAGGAAGCTGGCATTGTTAATACTATCCGTTCTTTGCTTCAGAATTGCCGCCACATCACTCGTTGTAATTTCACGCTCCTGCCATGGATCCATCTTAATGATAAGAGATCCATAGGAACTACCTGCACCACTTAAAAAACTAATACCTGTAAGATTGGTAACCGTTTTAACATGTGGAATTTCTTCAGCAATTCTTACTACCTCGTTAACCACGCTATCGGTACGTTCCAGTGAAGCTCCGGGAGCAAGCGTAACCATACCCATAACACCTCCACTATCCTCCTGTGGAACAAAGCCGGTTGGAATCATTCCAATCAGAAAATAAAAGATTGCACCAAAAACAGCTACTAAAGCCACTGTCACCCATCGGTTTTTCTTGCGACCCATAAACTGTAATGTTTTACCATATTTAACTGTCATGGCATTAAAGCCAAGGTTGAAATAATAGTAAAAACGCTGCACCAGATTTTTATCTTTTACATCAGCCACATGGTGTGATTTCAGGAATATAGCACACAAAGCAGGACTCAAAGTCAAGGCATTAATAGCCGAAATAAAAATGGCAATAGCCAGGGTTAAACCAAACTGCTTAAAGAATACCCCGCTGGTACCTCCGATAAAACTAACCGGAATAAACACAGCCGACATCACCAAAGTAATGGAAACAATAGCCGGAGCTATTTCGCTAAGCGCATTAATAGTTGCCGTACGTGCATTTTTCTCACCGGCATCCATATGTGCATGCACAGCTTCCACAACAACAATGGCATCGTCCACCACAATACCAATGGCCAGAACCAGTGCAAAAAGAGTTAAAAGGTTAATTGAAAATCCGAAGATTAACAGGAAGAAGAAGGTTCCGATAATGGCCACAGGCACTGCAATGGCAGGTATAAGGGTTGCTCTGAAATTCTGTAAGAACAAAAACACCACAAAGAATACCAACACGAAAGCCTCTAATAAGGTATGCAACACCTTTTCAATAGATGCATCCAGAAACTGACTTACATCCATCTCAAAGTTGTATTTTAAACCCGGAGGAAAGAACTGTTCAGCATCTTTCATCACAGCCTTCACATCATTGATTACATCCTGAGCATTCGATCCGGCAGTCTGACTGATACCAATCAATACAGCTGGATTACCATCGTTCTGGGTGTTAATAGAGTATGATAACGAACCAAGTTCCACATCGGCCACATCTTTCAGCTTCAGCACCTGAGCATTACTCGAACGAATAATGATATTTTCAAATTCTTCCGAGCTTTTTAATCGTCCGGTATATTTTAATGCATACTGAAATGTTTGGTTGCTGTTGGCTCCCAACTCACCGGGTGCAGCTTCTATATTCTGATCCTGCAATGCTCCGATAACTTCAGTTGGTGTCATTTTATAGGCTGCCAACTTACCCGGATTTAACCATACACGCATCGAATAGTCACGACCACCCATAATGCTAGCCTCACCTACCCCTGCAACACGCTTGATCTGCGGCAAAATATTAATATTGGCATAGTTCTGAATAAACTCACCATCGTAATCTTCGTTCAATGACGAAACAGCCAGAAACATTATGCGACTGCTTTGTCTCTTCTGCACTGTTACACCAACTTGCGTTACTTCAGCAGGTAATAAAGAAGTTGCCTGTGACACCCTGTTTTGTACATTCACAGTAGCAATATCGGCATCAATTCCTTGTTTAAAATAAACAGTTATCTGTGCCGAGCCACCATTTGATGCTGTAGATGTCATATATGTCATCCCTTCAACACCGTTTATTGATTCTTCCAGAGGAATAATCACACTGTTTAAAACAGCCTCGGCATTGGCTCCACTATAACTCGTAGAAACCGAAACTGTAGGAGGTGCAATATCCGGATATTGCTCTACCGGCAAAGTATATATACCAATTACTCCCAATACAACAAAAAGTATGGATATGACGGTTGAGAGAACAGGTCGTTCTATAAACGTTTTTAACATTCTATCTGATTTAGATTATTGAATCTGTATTTCCATTCCGTTTTTAAGTGTACTCACACCATCGGTCACGATCTGATCGCCACTTTCCAATCCACTCAATACAGCATAATACTGACCATCGGGTGTTGATTTTACAGATATCACTTTTTGATTTACTTTATTGTTATCATACTTATACACCAACACTTTATCCTGCTGACTGAAAGTTGCTTTTTGAGGAATCAGGAAGACATCCTTAATAGTTTTAGGTATGATCACCTGACCACTGGTCCCACTACGTAAAATCCCATTTGGATTATCAAATACAGCTCTGAAGTTAACCGAACCTGTATTTACATCAACCACACCTGAGATGGTTTCAATACGTCCGGCATGTTCGTATTCTGTACCATCTGCCAACATCAGTTTCACAGATGGCATATTTTGTATTTTTTCAGCCTGAGTGTTACCTTCCCAGCTTCTCATATACTCAAGTAATTCTTTCTCATTCATTGAAAAATAAGCAACCACATGTTGAGTGTTGGCAACTGTTGTAAGTACACTTGAGCTGTTAACCAGAGTCCCTAAACGATAAGGTAAGGTTCCTACAATACCATCAACCGGACTTTTCACTTTTGTCCAGCTTAATGAAGCTTTTGCACTTTCATAAGCCGCTTTAGCCGAGCTGAAAGAATTCTCATACGACTCTAAAAGCACATCACTTATAATACCTTTTTCGGCCAAAGGTCTCATTCTCTCAACATCTAATCTGGCAGTATTATAATTTGCTTCTGCAGTCTCCAGATTCTGTTCCGAAACAGGTGAGTTAATCTCAAATAATACCTGCCCTTTCTTTACGATAGAACCTTCATCTACATAAACAGCTTCAATAAAGCCATCTATACGTGGTTTGATTTCAATGTCAATCTCACCCTTTAATACTGTTGGAAAAACCGTATGCAAATCAACATCACTGGCCACCATCTTCTGCACAGGATAATTTTTTGCATTGGTTTGAGTATTACTTTGAGTTGGTTTCTGTTGACATGAAACCATAATGAAAAACCCTATTATTCCAAGAGCTATTGTTTTCATTTTCATCTTGTTTATCTATTTGTTTTATATTTATACATATATAGTTGCTTTGGTCAATAGTATACTTTATCAACCTTTATTGTAAAAAAAATCTTAATTAGAATTCTTCAGCTCTTGTTTTAACGTGATTAATTACTTTGTAAAAAGTATAGATCTCTTCATCGGTAAGTCCAACCATCAATTCTTTTGTTATCAATTGCTCCTCTGCATAAAACAAATCAGTTAAATCAACCCCTTTCCCGGTGATATTAATGATATTACGTCTCCTGTCATTTGGATCCGTAATTCTTACTATCAAACCATCTTTTTCCAATACATCTACAATTCGAAGAACCAATGATTTGTCTTTTTTCATATGTTCCGCTATATCCTGCTGAACCAATTGTTTTTGTTTGCTATGTCTGACAATCATAAGCACAACCATCTGATCAAAAGTATAGGTAATACCCAATTCACTCATGCGATTGGCCATCAATCGGGGAAAAATCCCTTTTAATCCCCCTAAGATCATTCCTAATGGTTGTATCTCCATTTTAGTACCTATTAAATTTATTGCACAAAGTAGCAAACAATAGTTGACATTTACAACTGTTTATTTTGTCATTTAATTTTAATTAACAATTTCTTATTCTTACTACTTTACCAGCCACCATATAAAACAATTTATTTCAGAGAATAAACTATTTTCAACTCAAACAATTCAACAGAAATTCTTAGTGCCTTAGTGGTCAAAGAAAGCTCGTGACATAGCATGGCTAATGCCTTAAATTCTCTAAAAATTACCATTTCCGGGATACTAAATCACTAATAAGAATTAAGATCATCTTGCAAAAATGATAATTTCAAGCTTATATCAACGAAGGATTTCCAACTCCTATATCTTTGTCTCCAAAGAAAATAAATCAAAGAGTTCAGTTGGTACTCTGGTTATTCTTTTGGTTTCCATATCCATCATACACCATTTGGTTAACGATTTCATCAGTAATTTTCCGGTTTCCTTATCTTTTACTTCAACAGCACGATACGAATAAGCTTTTTCAAACTTTTCGACATATGTTTCTATAGTAATCTGTTGGTCAAGCAGTGCAGACGCCTTATATTCAATAAAATGTGAAGAAACAACCCAAAAATACTTTACATCATAACCCGTTCCCTTTGTTATTTTGTACCAGTGAGCTTTTGAAATTTCCTGAATCCATTCAACATATTTAATATTGCTTACATGATTCAGTTCGTCAATATCTGATTCTCTTACAGTGTATTCTTCTATATAATGCTCTTTCATTCTTTTATATTTTATGAACAAAAATATTAAAATGAAATCATAACATTAAATAAATCAAGTAGCAGTTAATGATATTTATTTGATTTAATAGGAGAATTAATTTAATCTTTCCTTTAAATCTAATACCTGATCCAATTAAAAGCAGCCTCTTCTGTAGCGAATACTTTAACTATAAAACCGAGTTTTTCATATACCTCTTTCACAAAAATCATTGACGCTGCCACCGAATATGGATCGTCAACAATCAATGCTTGTTTTTTACCTTTTATAATAGGCTCTACAGCTTGCAAAAATTCAATGATATGAACCAATTGACTCTGAACAATATTGAACCTTCCGTGTCGGTAATCTGATAACAGATCATAATTCATCTGCGTAAATTCAGGCATTTTAAGAAATTTAGCCCAGGCTTCTTCTATATCCTCTGATTGTATAATTCCGGAATGCTTATATCTAATGATTTTATGTTTATGATCAATACTTATCGAAAATCTCATAATGCTGGTAGTTATCAGGGTTTGATTCTGTACTATACAAAATATTCCATTTTATGCTTAATGTCAATTAAGAGCTGCAATTTAGTTATATCAGATAAACGACATTGTTAAAATTTAAGCATCGAGCCAAAACATTTCACAAGCCACTTAAACACTGTTATACAACACATTATAGAAACAGAAACTTCTAATATAAGACAACAACAAACATTGATGACAATTTGATGACATCTTATGACAACAGATGACATGAATATGACCAAACGGTGTTATGACTGCCATACTTTAGCTGATGTAAATAATACATTATTAATCTAAAACAAAACGTCATGAAAAAGTTAGTATTAACATTAGTCGCAGCTTTAATGCTTGGTTCAGTATTTGGAGAATTATCAGCTAGAACTACCCCTGAGAAAGAAATGAAAAAATGTTGTCAAAAAGTAAAGAAAGAAGTTCGACAAGCATTAAGAGGTCCGTCCTTCGAATATCTTAAGCCTGATTGTCATGAAAAAGTAACAGTATATGTTGCTATTGACAAAGACAACAAACTAAAAGTAGTAAAAGTGAAAGGCCAAAACGAAAAATTAATTCAATATGTAGAAGAAACAATTAACAATGAAAAAATTGAGGCCAATCCTAAGTTATCTGGCAAAATGTTCATACTGGATTTGAATTTTTATCATCGTCCAGCATGATGCTTCCAACTAATTGTTAAGAAATCGCCATTTCTTATTTTGGGTAATAAACTCTAATTTAATGCGCACAAATCAAAAGCAATGCTAAAAATCATTTTACAATATCACACCTTGGTTGTATGTTTTCTCCTTGGTATTTTGTTTGCACAAAACACATCAGCCCAAATCCTAACAAAAAAATATCATCTCGAAGGATACTGGAATTTCTCTATTGGGGATAATCCGGAATGGAAAAATCCATCTTTCGACGATAGCATGTGGGACAAAATAAAAACAGGACAATCATGGGAATCACAAGGATACAATGATTACAATGGTTATGCCTGGTACCGAAAAACTATTACCATCACATCAAAACCACAACGAGATCTAATCCTTAAGATAGGTGCCATTGATGATGCCGATCAGGTTTATCTTAATGGCACATTAATTGGCAATAAAGGAGGTTTCCCACCAATGCCTGAAACAGCTTATGATCAGGCACGAGAATATAAAATACCTCAACACCTATGGAAAGAAGGCGAAAACACCCTTGCCATAAGAGTATATGATTTTTATAACGTTGGCGGAATACTTAGTCATCCTCTGGCTATCTATGAAGATATAACCGAAGACTATTTAACTCTCAACCTGGCTGGACAATGGCATTTTAAAACCGGCAATAACAATCAGTTTAAAGCACTTGAATACAATCATTCAGACTGGGACAAAATAACAGTGCCTGCCCGATGGGAAGATCAGGGATGGCCCTATTTTGATGGTATAGCCTGGTACAGAAAAAGCTTCTATCTACCATCCGGAGCAAATAATTCGAACATGTACCTGATATTAGGTAGGATTGATGATGAAGATGAAGTTTATTTGAATGGAACTAAGATTGGTGAAACCAAAAAAAGCCATTCAGGTTGGAGTAGCAGTCCTTATCGCCAGTTACGCATTTACCGTATACCCGATAATTTATTGGTAAGGAATAATCCAAACATCATAGCAGTGAAAGTAAAAGATGATCAGTTGGATGGAGGTATATATGAAGGCCCCATCGGATTAGCTACGCAGGAACAAGCCGAGGATATCCGCACCATGTTTAAAGAATACAAAAGCGGCTGGGAAACTTTATTAGAATGGATATTTGATTAATCGAACCTATCAAACAAAAAAAATGAAGCAACTTATAATATATATCACTCTGTTTTTCATCGGATTCAACAACCCATCCTGGGGTCAAAAAAGAGACCTTAAGATTTATAATCCTTTAAGGGGCACCTGGAAATTTAGTATCGGAGATAAACCGGAATGGATGAGTTATGATTTTGATGATTCAAACTGGGAAAACATTTATGTACCAGGCCCCTGGGAACAACAAGGCTTTAACGGATATGACGGTTACGCCTGGTACAGAACTTCATTTACTTTACCTGCCGGGGCTTCAGATAAAGAATTATGGCTCGACCTTGGTTATATAGACGATATTGATGAATGCTATTTAAATGGTAAGCTCATTGGCAGCAGTGGCACTTTTCCACCAGATTATCAAACAGCTTATAATGCACACAGATTGTATTTATTAACACCCGAAGATTTAATGTTTAATACAAAGAATGTATTGGCCATAAGAGTTTATGATTCATATAATGAAGGAGGTATAATTTCGGGGAAAATAGGTATCTGGGAAAATCAATACCCTCTGGTACCGGATATCAACCTTGCAGGCAGATGGAAATTTAAAACAGGTGATGAGAAATATTACAGTAAAATAGACCTCAATGAATCGAATTGGGATGAAATATATGTTCCTTCGGCATGGGAAGACCAGGGCTATGAAAATTACGATGGCATTGGATGGTATCGTAAAACCATTACCATTCCTGACGGACTATACACAGATTCACCCGTTTTGTTACTAGGGAAAATTGACGATGTTGATGAAGTTTATGTCAATGATATGATGATCGGAAATACTGGATTGATTGACCCTTCGTATTTTGTTTATGGAGATGCATATGATGATTTGCGTGGTTATATAATTCCATTAGAGATACTCAAAAAAAGTAAGACAATGACCATTGCAGTAAGAGTTTATGACGAAAGACTTACCGGAGGTATTTATGAAGGTCCGATTGGATTGATTTCACAGGATAAGTATATCAAGTATTGGTTAAAACAAAGAAAGGAACATTAATATTTGTTCCTTTCCAACTCGGTTTAATGATAAAGTCCTCTTTCGAGGACTTTTTTTATTGTTGTTTTTTCACTTGTTTAACCGTCATATTAAAATCGGGGGTGAAATGTAAAACATATAATCCGCAATTATAATATCCTCCCCAATTTGAAGTACGTTCAAAATTTAAAGTCGATTGCACACCAAATGGATGATGATTAGCAATACAATATTCAAAATTCTTTCCATAATCTTTTAGGGCACTGATAAAATAGTAAGTCAAATCAAACCCCCACAAGCTATATCTACTCATATTTGCACTTACATTGGCATTCTGAAAGTATGGTGAGATTGACATTGGTTCTGTTTTAAACCACCTTCGGTATTCTTCTATTATCTGACTACTTTGTTTATTCTTATAATCTACAAAATAATAACTAAACATGTGCCCGTTCAAGGCATGTATATCTTCCGGATTAATGGTTTGATATTTCAACCATTCGGGCAGTCCCCATAAGGTAACATCGGCTTTTGTTTTACTTTGCGCTCCCTTGATAGTGGTAATAATCCTGTTCACCTGAGCTTCTTCTACAGAAGGAACAATAACAGTATTGCCTTTTTCTTTCGAGAACATCTTCTCTAAACTGGCTAAATCGTCCTGTTTAAACTTATACTCAACAAAATCGGGCACAATACCTTTTTTAAAGCTTTCCCAATAGACCTTATTTCTAATCAGTTCGCTAAATTTATTTTCATATTCCGATTTTGTATCTTCTGTTCTGATGACAACAATTCTTTTACCAGCAGAAGCCAACAGAATCTGATCAGCCATAGCATCAAACAACAAAGTGTCAATTGGCATTACCTGAAACATATGAATATTATCAGCCAGTGCACTATTGTTTGTAGAAAATGGATAAACCATTGGAATGGAATGCTCTTTGGAGAACTGTGAAACAAAGGGAAGTTGCTGCGGATAAGCAGGACCTATAATAAGGTTCATTGATTGCATTACAGGATTGGCAAGAATAGACTTAACCTTATTTGAATCCGGAGCGGTATCGTATACAAACATTTCCACATTCACTCCTTGTTTCTTTATTTTGTCAAGAGCAAGCAATGCCCCCTGATAAAACTCAACAAACACTTTTGAATACTTCGATACTACCTTCTCTTCACGCTCACGTTGTGAAACTACACCATCCTTTTCTTCTTCAATTATATTGGCACGCATAGTTGCTTCCACATTAAACGGAAGCATCAGTGCTACTTTTAAAGTAGGTTTATCAAGAAAGTAATTGTACGATTTACAATCCAGCTCAGTTAAATTAATAATCTCTACCTTAGCACCTTCCATTTCTTTAGTTGAATCAGCCTTTTGTTCGTAAACTGATTTAAACCAGTATCGATTAGGTACTTTTACAATATCGCCTTTCTTTAACCTCGCCAGATCCTGATCAGAATTCACTGTTTTCAGAATATCTATATCCACATTATATTCCCGCGAAATACCAAACAATGTTTCCTTGCGCTTAACCTTGTGATATGTAAAAAGATTTTGATCCTCGCTCGTTTCAAGTTTTGAAGCCTTGATTGATGATTTTGGAATCCTTACCAAGTATCCCAATTTCAGATCATTTGCATCAACCGAAGGATTAGCTTCTATTACATCATTGGGCTTGGCGTTATACTGTTGAGCAATACTATATATTGTTTCACCCTGAGAAATACTGTGATAGATATATAAATCATCCTCCAGCTTCTGTGATTCTTTAACAACTGCCTGTTGAGGCTGTTCTTCTTTTTTGGGTATTCTGATTGAACTACCAATTTCAAGTACACCTGATTTAAGAGCCGGATTGCTCTTAATAATTTCACCTATTGCAACATCATACTTTTTCGACAAAGCATACATGGTTTCCTTTGGCTGAACAACATGTAGAATATAGCTTTTCTCTTCAGACACTTCTTGAGTCTCTTCTTCGCTATGTTCTTTAGGTATTTTTATGATGGTACCATTGATTAAAGTTTTATCACTTCCGGGATTATTGTCATAAATAACTTTAAGCGGCACATCATATTTCTTGGAGATAAAATACACTGTTTGTCCCGGCTCAACCGTATGATAAATGTATGAAGTTGATTGAATCTCCTGTTTGGTGCTATTTCTACCTGATATCACAGGAATTTTTATTAGCTGCCCCTCTTTTAAACCAAAAGCAGCTTCCGGATTGGCTTCCAAAAGTTCCTTCTGTGATACCCCATAATTAACACTTATCCGGTAAAGTCCTTCTGATTTTTTTACTTTATAGAGATAGTAAACCTTACCTTCAATAACAATTTTTTCCATGCCATCGAATTGCTGAGCTTGTGCAGTAAAAACGACAAACAGCATTGCAATGCATAGTTTTAAAACAGTATAATTGATTTGTTTCATGTTCATTTTTTCAAAGGTGTTTTTATGAACTCATTGCTTTAAACGATAACTCATGAAAAGTATTTCATAAAAATCACTTCATTTATCAAGCTTTCAAAAGTAAGAAAAGCCCACCACCCAACAAAACTATAATGACTACTTCGGTTGAAAGATAATCTTTCCTGACTCAAACAACAGAAAACCATCCTGTTTTTCTGAAGAACCTTCCACAGTAAAACCTTTTATTAATGGAGACTTTCCTTTCAACACAATAGCTTCTACCTGTTTATCGGTTAATTGCTTCCCGCCCATTTCAAAAGGAATACGAACCTTACATCCATTTCTGAAATTATCGCAGCCAAAAGCTGATTTTCCTTTAATGATCGTTCCGCTTTTACATGAAGGGCAGGTCCACACCACTTCCTTTTCCTGTTCCAGTTCAAGAGTTGCATCCTTATTAAGAATTACAACACCATCAACCTGATTATTGTCTATGGTAAATCCTTTGAGCGAACTTGTTTTGCCTTTCTGTATGAGTTGCGCAATTTGTTTATCGGTCAACTTCTTACCTAAGAACTCAAATGGTATAATGGTTTTACATCCATCTTTATATCTGGAACATCCCCAGGCTGAGTGACCTTTTAACATGGTTCCTTCCTTGCACACCGGACAAACAAGATCTTTCTTCTCTTTTTTCCTGGTCTGAGTTTTTTTATTCTCCTCAACCGCTGCAGGCTCCTCTACCAGATCTAATTTACGGGCACTCCTGTCGTGCTTCACATCAAAAACGATATCAGACACCATTTGCTTAAGTTCATTCATAAACTCAGCAGCATCATATTCTCCTTTTTCAATTTCCCGAAGCTTTTTTTCCCAAAGACCAGTCAGTTCGGCTGATTTCAACAGATCGTTACGGATGGTATCTATTAATTGCATTCCGGTTACTGTTGGATAAAGGTTTTTACGAACCTTTGAAATATATTTTCGTCGGAATAAGGTTTCAATGATGGCAGCACGAGTTGAAGGACGACCAATACCATTCTCTTTCATAGCATCGCGCAATTCATCATCGTCAACTTGCTTTCCAGCTGTTTCCATTGCACGTAAAAGGGTTGCTTCGGTATATGGTTTTGGAGGTTGTGTTTCTTTCTCCAGTAATTCAGGCTCATGAGGTCCTGACTCTCCAACAGTAAAGTCAGGCATTATCTCCGCATCCTTTTTTTCTCCTTCTTTATCCATGAAGACAACCCTCCACCCGGGCTCCAGTAACTGCTTACCGGTTGCTTTAAATTCAACCCCAGCAGCATTACCAATAACAACTGTATTAGACACAGTAGCATCCGGATAAAATGCAGCTATAAAACGCCGGGTTACTAATTCATAAACCAGCTTTTCATCACGTCCCAGAGCATTCGCATAAACTCCGGTTGGAATGATTGCATGGTGATCCGTCACCTTTTTATCATCAAAAACCTTGTTCGACTTCTTTATTTTTCCCTTTAACAATCGCTCGGTTAAATGCTGATGATCTTTTAATCCTTTTAAAATCCCAGGAATCTTCGGATAAATATCATTACTCAGGTAAGTTGTGTCAACCCTTGGATAGGTTGTTACTTTTTTCTCGTATAACGATTGTATTGTTTTTAAGGTATCATCCGCTGAAAAACCAAATTTCTTATTGCATTCAACCTGTAATGAAGTAAGGTCAAACAAACGAGATGGAGCCTCTTTCCCTTTTTTTCGCGAGAAGTCTTTAATTACAAATTCCGAATCCTTTATTTTCTCCATAAAAGACTCACCTTCCTCCTTTTGCATAAAGCGCCCCTTTGTGGCCGAGAAAAGTACTTCTTTATACTTCGTTTTCAGCTCCCAATAAGGTTCAGGTTTAAAAACATCAATGGCTTTCTGCCTTTCAACAATCAGCGCAAGAGTCGGAGTCTGCACTCTACCAATTGACAGCACCTGCCCTTGCTGACCATATTTCAATGTATATAAACGGGTAGCATTCATACCCAATAACCAGTCACCTATGGCTCTTGAACTTCCTGCTGCATATAAGTTGATAAACTCTTCATTTAATCTGAGTTTTTCAAATCCTTCACGGATAGCTTCTTCTGTAAGAGATGAAATCCATAATCGTTTTATTGGGCATTTTGCTCCTGCTTTCAATAAAACCCATTGCTGAATCAATTCTCCTTCCTGGCCGGCATCACCACAATTTACTATTTCAGTTGCAGTTCCAACCAGCTTTCTGATGGTATTGAATTGTTTCTCAATTCCTTTATCATCAATTAATTTAATACCAAAGCGAGAGGGAATCATGGGTAATGAGCCAATGGACCATCTTTTCCATTCCGGCAGGTAATCGTGCGGTTCTTTTAAGGTACATAAATGACCAAAAGTCCAGGTCACCTGATAGTTGTTTCCTTCATAATAACCATCACGTTTTGATTTAGCTCCAACAATCTGGGCAATTTCAAATGCTACGCTCGGCTTTTCTGCTACACAAACTATCATTTACTCTGTTAATAATATAGTTAACTAATAATACCGTTAAAATACAAAAACGGCTAGCGAAGATAACATTTCCTGCACTAAAAACAGGAATGAAACCAGAACGAGTTGTTAACAACAACACTTATCCTCAATAAATATGTTAACTATAATCCAAAATTACATTCTCGTTTAAAACCTATGTAAAAATGTTGTTAATTCTTATCAGAATGTGCAGAAAAAGTGGTGTTATATAAAAATAGTTTCTACATTTGTTTTAATTACATTTTTTAAGTTATGAGATCGTGTAATAATCTCGGTCTCAACAAATTTTTTTTTATGAATAAAGGTATTGTTAAATTCTTTAATGAATCAAAAGGTTATGGATTTATTAAAGATTCAGAATCAAACAAAGAGTACTTTGTACACGTAACCGGTTTAGTTGACGAAATTAAAGAGAATGATGAAGTTGTTTACGAACTTCAGGAAGGCCGCAAAGGATTGAACGCAGTAAATGTTAAATTAGCATAGATTTATCATTTTAGAGAATGCATTAAAAGCTGTTTCATAGGAAGCAGCTTTTTTTTGATCTGCACTTTATGGTTGTCTAAATAACTATTTGCTGCATTTTTAATTAATTTGCCTTGAAATTAAAGATATAAAACATCATGTCACAGGAAATACAACTTGCCGACGAATTAATAGATTTTATACATCAGAGTCCAACTGCTTTTCATGTTATTGAACAAGCAAAAACCATTCTTACAAAAGCTGGTTTTATTGAATTACCTTTAGGAGATAGCTGGAAAATAAAAAAAGGAGGCAAATATTACACAACTAAAAATGATTCAGCGCTCTTCGCTTTTGAACTTGGAACAGCGCCAGTTGAAGAAAATGGATTGAAATTAATAAGTGCTCACAGTGATTCTCCTGGTTTCAGAGTTAAACCCAATCCGGAGATGCTGGCTGAAGGACGTTTTTTGAAGTTAAACACTGAAGTGTATGGTGGCCCAATCTTAAATACCTGGTTAGACCGTCCGCTATCTCTTGCTGGCAGAGTTCTTATTAAGAGTAAAAATGCGTTACAACCATTATCCAGATTAGTTGATTTCAGAAAACCACTATTAATTATACCAAATATGGCGATACATCTGAATCGTTCGGTAAATGATGGTGTTGAACTTAACAAACAAGTGGATATGCTTCCTCTGATGGCAAGTGTTAATAAAACCTTTGAAAAAGATAATTACCTGCTAAAACTAATTGCCACTGAATTAAAAGTCAAACCTGAAGATATTATCGATTTTGACTTGTTCTTGTACGAATTTGAAAAAGGTTGCCTGCTTGGTGCCAACCAGGAGTTTATTTCAAGTGGTAAACTAGATGATCTGGCCATGGTTCATGCAGGACTAAAGGCAATATCAGGCAAAACCAGTAAAACATCTACTAATATCCTTTGCATTTTTGATAATGAAGAGGTTGGAAGCGTAACAAAACAAGGTGCCGGATCGCCTGTACTACGAAATATATTAGAACGGATAATGGAAAAATTGGGTAAATCCCAGGAAGATTACCAACGCACCATATACAAATCATTCATGATTTCTGCAGATATGGCCCACTCTGTTCATCCAAACCATGCAGATAAACACGATCCTGTTCTACATCCAACAATTAATGGAGGTCCGGTAATTAAAATCCATGCCAATCAGAAGTATACCACCGACGGTGAAAGTGCAGCTATTTTTGAAACCATTTGTGATAAAGCAGATGTTCCATTCCAAAAGTTTGTGAACCGATCTGATATGGTTGGAGGTTCAACACTGGGTAATATTTCTACCGGAAAGATAGATATCAGAACCGTTGACATTGGAAACCCAATGCTAGCCATGCATTCAGTGCGCGAATTAGCTGGTGTAAAAGATCATACATTCATCACTAAAGTCTTTGAAACTTTTTACAAAATATAGAAATTAAATTATTTAATGCCAGCGGAATTCTTATTCGAGGATTCCGCATTTTTTTTTTAACAATTGACTGCTATCTAATATAATCACTTAAACTCAGTCTCTTCAACTATAAAACATCCCTATCACCACAAAATCATCTTCAAAGAGTACATTCTTTATCGGCTCAATTAAAATTATGTTGCTAATAATTAAGTGTAATATTGAATGGAGAGACAAATTGAGTTCCTGATTTTCAATATGAATCAATCCAAAAAAAACACAAGCTTCTTCAATACACCTATCTCGCTACTAAACAATACATTAAACTTTCTATTGTAAAAAAAATAATATTTTTTTCATTTTTCAGTGTTACGATTCTGCCTTTTTGCAATTAACTAATGTAAGCTGGCTTAAAAATTAGGTGTGCACCCTAAATAGTAATCTATGGCAAGGGACTATATTGTATTGGAATGTGATCTGAAAGTTCTAAAACTTGCAATTGATGATATATATTATATAAATCATCAAAATGGGCTTACTACGTTTGTATTGAACCAAAACAATAAAATTTGTCATAAAAGCCTTATTGAGCTAGAAAATTTACTTCCTTCTAATTTCATCCGGATTAATCGAAATTGTATTGTTAACCACCTTGCCATAACTGAGATCAACAAGAAAGACAGACGAATTTCATTGATTAACAAAGAGCACTTGATTGTTTCGCATCGTAACATTAAATCAATTACTGAAGCAATCAGAACAATGGCCATCAACGCTTAATTCGGATTAAGACACACTTAACCACTTATTATTTACGCTCACCTTTTTTTAATCATTTCAATCAGGTTTTATATATTATAATATATATTTTAGCAAATACATGTTAGATTTATATTTTAAGTGATCGGCATTATATGTCATTATCCCCACAACCGTCTGTATCCCTTACACAAACTTCACTCCTCAGCAGACGGTTGTTTTTTCATAAAAAATGTTAGAGACAAGGAATATTATAGTAGATTAAAAGGAAAGTTCCTACATTTAGGCTATTCAACAAAAAAATTAAAACCTACACTATGTCGAACAAGCAAGGTTTTGGAACAGCCCCCGTATTTTTTACGGCAATATCCACCATTTTAGGAGCAATTCTTTTTCTTCGGTTTGGATATGCAGTAGGTACTACAGGATTATTTGGGGGAATCTTGATTATCATATTAGGGCATTTAATTACCATACCAACAGCTCTGGCCATAAGTGAAATTGCTACCAACCAACGTGTTGAAGGAGGGGGTGAATATTTTATTATTTCGCGTTCCTTTGGATTAAATATCGGAGCAACCATTGGCATGGCTTTATTTATGTCGCAAGCCATTAGTGTAGCTTTTTATGTAATTGCCTTTACCGAAACTTTTGAACCCTTTTTTGAATGGTGGAGTCAGAATTTTGGTTGGGAATTACCCCGACAAGCTATTAGCTTACCGGTGATGGCTCTGCTGGCATGGCTCATTCTGAAGAAAGGAGCTAACATGGGAGTAAAAGCTCTTTATGTTGTGGTTGTTCTTTTGGCTATTTCATTGCTTTCTTTCTTTATTGGTTCTCCTTCCGAAGCTGAAGCTGCATCAATTGGGACTCAAAATATTGGTTTTTTTAATAGTAAGGACTTCTTTAGTGTGTTTGCCATTTGTTTCCCCGCTTTTACAGGGATGACAGCAGGTGTTGGGCTAAGTGGTGATTTAAAAAATCCGGGGAAAAGCATTCCGAAAGGAACAATGTATGCCACCATTGCAGGTATGATATTTTATGTAGCTGTTGTATATAAACTGGCAGTATCAGTACCACAGGAAGACCTGTTACAATATCAGCTGGTAATGAAAAACATAGCTATAGGAGGATTCATACTTATTCCGATTGGTTTGGCTGCTTCAACGTTATCTTCTGCTTTAGGCTCAATTCTGGTTGCTCCCCGCACCCTGCAGGCATTGGCTGGCGACCGTTCTTTTCCTACTGCTAAAGTTAATTTATTCCTTGCTAAAGGAAAAGGGCCGGCACGCGAACCCGTAAATGCTTCTGTTGTAGCCATTGCCATTGCCTTTATTTTTGTTGCTTTAGGAAGTGTTGATTTTGTTGCAGAAATCATCTCAATGTTCTTTATGATAACATACGGTTCATTGTGCCTGATTTCATTTCTGAATCATTTTGGATCTGCCCCATCTTATCGTCCTCGCTTTCGTTCAAAGTGGTATATAAGCTTGGCCGGATTCCTCTTGTCTGTTTGGATGATGTTTCAGATTAATGCGCTATACACCATTCTTGCATATATCTTTATTACTATTCTTTACCTGTATATTAACAGCTATCATAAAAACCGTAAAGGCTTCGAAGCCATATTCAAAGAAGCTATTTTCCAGGTCAATAGAAAGCTTCAGGTATACATGCAACGAAATAAAGGTAAAAATGAAAAAGATGAATGGCGTCCGGCAGCACTATGTATTTCATCGCATTCATTTGAGCGTGATAAGATTTTCAGATTGATGAACTGGATATCTTATAAGCATGGATTTGGTACTTATTTCCATTATATCGAAGGTTACTTCTCCAGAAAAAGCTTCACAGAAGCCAAAGATGAATTGAATCGCCTGATAAGTATTCAAAGCGATGATGATAACTCAGTGTATATCGACACCATGATTTCTCCATCTTATACAACTGCGATTGCACAAGCAATTCAGTCGCCCAGTATTTCGGGTATGGAAAATAACATGGTGGTGTTTGAATACGATAAGCAATCTCCCGAAGAGCTTGGACGTATTATTGAAAACATCAATCTGACCCGTGCCGGAGCCTACGATGTATGTGTATTCGGCCAATCGGGCAAAACCATCAAATACCGCAACGGTATTCATGTTTGGATTCGTCCTATTGATCATACCAATGCCAATCTGATGATTCTTTTAGGGTATATCATTCTTTCGCATCCCGATTGGAAAAAGGGCCATATTAAGATACACAGTATGTGTCCTAAAGAGCGCATGGAAGAAACACGTCAGGAATTACAAGTCCTGGTTCAGGATGGAAGATTACCAATTACTCTTTCAAACATTGAGATTTTACCCGTTGAAGAGAATGTTGCCGTAAAAACACTCATTAATAAACACTCTGCCGATGCCGGCTTAACGATTGTTGGTTTCCGCGAGGAGCAATTGAAACATGCGCACAGTGAAGTATTTGAAGGATATGATGAACTGGGTGATATCTTATTTGTCAATTCACAGGAAGAAAAAGTAATTTCTTAAAGAATTCTTTTAACAATGGACGAAAATCAAATGTCGGAACACGACAAGGTATTTTTTAACGATGGATTAAATCTTGCTAATGATTCATTGAGTAACAATACAGATAAAAAAACAATACTCCATGTGACACGGCAGGCGCAGGATGCTGTTGATGGATTAATAGATGCATTGGGTAATGAAGCAAAGCGTCAGAATATTCCGGTTGATTGCAAAAAGGGTTGCAGCTGGTGTTGTTATCAACCTATATTTGCTACCTCGCACGAAATGATGTTTGTTTGGGAATTTATTAAACTGAATTTTAAAGAAGAAGATCAGAAAATGATTCTTCAGCAAGCATTCAACAACTACCAGAAAAGAGGCAGAATGAATGATAAAGAATTGCTAGCATCAAAGATGCCTTGTCCTTTATTACTGAATGGAGCTTGCAGTGTTTACCCTGCTCGTCCGATTACCTGCCGTATATATCTATCAATGTCGGCAGAAAGTTGCAAAACCTTCTACGATGAACCAAACAAAGAAAACAGCTATCCTCAACTCTTTGAATTCCCATTACAAGCCGGCAGAATGCTAAATGAAGGCATCAACAAAGGACTTCATAACAAAGACATTAAAAACAGAGAGATACTAATAGAAGAAGGTCTTTTACTGGCCCATAACAATGGTGAGCCCGACGTAAATAAGATCAATGAGATACCGTTATTTGTAGAACCCGGTTAATCCTTTTACCTAAATATTAAACCCTAACCTTATGAAAAATCCTGATAAACATTTTATTCTTAGAACTTCTGCAATGGTCACGCTTTTAATAACCATTGCTCTGTTTTCTTATTTATTCTACTTTGTCTTAATATTTAATGATACCTGTACAGGTAAAGTATATGGAGATCACCTTAGCATTGGTGGTAAATATAAAATACACTCACTAAAGTATTATTATCAACACAAAGGAAATACCTACTTTGATAGCAGAGATGAAGTGATGTTAGATCAATTAAGAGTTGGCGACTCAATAATTGTTAATGCATTGAGTTTTTACCCAAACAAACACCGAATCACAGAGATAAACCGAGATTTATCCAAATCTAAACAATACAACCCTGAAGATGGCTTTAATACTGAATATCACATGGATATTAATCGTTTTGAAGATTATTACGGCCCTAATAACCAAGAATTCACGAGCAAAGACGGAAACAGATTTTATTACTCCGCCATCGAAATCACCCCATCACACGAAAAAGTCGCTGAAATTCTTGATAAAATAAAATTTAACCAAGGTAGCTTAATTGAAAACTCAATTATTCGTCACAATAAGGATTCATTAATTATTAAGCAGATCTACTTCTATCTCAATGATTTTTCTCTTGACTCAGAACCCTTAAAAGTCTTAAAGAAAGAATTTTCAAAGGCTTTTCCTGATCAGGTTATTGTTTGCTCGGTTTTAGACAAGTCAAATGCAAAACATGAACGTTTTTTGAAATAAATCACAAAAAAACGCTGCCTCAACAATAAAGCAGCGTTTTGTTAATATAATCTTAAATTATTTCTTTAAATCATACCCTAAGTCCTCTCCCTTTTTAACTGCCGGTATTCCATCCTGCATCCAAACAGGCATTGGTTCACCTTTAAGGTAATGATCAAAGAACTGCATCATTCGGCGACTTAGATCTTTTGAATTGGCCCTTCGGGTAAGGTTATGATCTTCGTTATTATAAACCAATAACCAGGCCGGCTTATCCAGGCGACGTAAAGCCATAAAATACTCAATCCCCTGATACCAGGGTACCGCTCCGTCATTATCGTTATGCATCATTAATAAAGGAGTTTCAACCTGAGGTGCAAAAAACACAGGAGAATTCTCAATGTATTTATTCATCTTTTCCCAAAGCGTACCACCTATACGGCTTTGTGTGTGTTCATACTGGAACATACGGCTCATACCCGTTCCCCAACGAATGCCACCGTAAGCACTGGTCATATTACTAACCGGAGCACCAGCCATACCAGCTTTAAACAGATTAGTTCGTGTAACCAGGTAGGCCACCTGATAACCTCCCCAACTCTGCCCCTGGATACCCATATGTTCACGATCGATGAAATCAAAGCGATCAGCCATAGCCAAACTTCCACTCACAATTGCTTCGTAAGCACATAGCCCCGGATCGCCATCACGATAGTAAATATCAGGAACAAATATGACATAACCATTGGAAGCATAAAACGACCAGTTAACGGTTGACCTGCTTGGAGCCGGACGATAATAACTATGCATTCGATCTGATGATCGCTCATAAAAATAAGAGATCATTGGATACTTTTTATTCTTATCCATATTCTCCGGAGTGACTAACAATCCCTGATGGGTTAATCCATCAGATGCAACCCATTCAACTAACTGAATATCTCCCCAACGGTATTCTTTTTGCTGCGGATTAGTGTTTGAAATCACCTTTTCATTGGTAAAAGATGCATCACTCAATCGCAATTCAGGATATTGTTTAAATGTTGATTTACTCCAAACAAATACATCAGCATTTTTTGCCTTAAGAGGATTGTAAATATTAAAATCACCCAAAATTACCTTTTCTAATTTCCCTTTGTTCAGCTTGTAATACCCACTTTGCTTATTAACATCATTAAAAGCATTTAACAGTAATTCGTTTTTCAAATCAATATAATCCTCCTCAGAATCGAGCTTAATATATCGGAATGCTGTATTGTTTTTACGTCCTTCACCTGAAGTCAGACAAACCGGAGCCTTTTTACCTAATAAATCCAGTTGCCATATATCGTAACGATCATAAACCAAAACACTTTTATTATCTGAAGTAAATTCTAAAATTCCATATGTACCTGCATCACTTGGAGTATCATGCAATTCATCAACCCAGGAAACAGAAGCACCCTTACTAATAATGGTTTTAGCATTTGTTTCAGTATTGATTGAGTAATAAGCACTATCAACAGGCTCATAAAAAACCAACCACTTACCTGATTCCGATATAGATGAACGACCATTGACTTCTTTCTGAAGCAACTTCTTTTTACCAGTCAACAAATCAACTTTATAAATATCGTTCGACCATTTTCCACTCCACGATTGCGCTCTTTGATATGGTGTATCCACAAAACTAAATCCGATGTTCATATTCCCTTTATCCGGCACATTTACTGACCGAAATTCTTCTGATTCCAACGCAACAATCTTTCCTTCTTTGATATGGTAAACACATTTATAAGCAGGATCTTTGTCTCTTTTCAAATTCTTTTTTTGCATTGGCTGTATCTTCTTATCCTGCCAATTCCAAATGTCAACATGTACTTTTTCATCTTCTGTTAAAGTATCCTTTGGCTCTTCTTTTGGTCTCATTCCAACACCGAAATACAATTTGCTTCCATCTCTGGAGAAGTTCAAATTACCTTTTGACAATACAGAATACTCAGAAGATAAAGAAGGATGTATGGTATCCATTACCATGACCGGCACATCCATCTTATTATTGAAATGATACAATCGATCTACCTTCACTTTTGTTGTATCATCACTAAAAAGAAAAGAACATTGAGCAGCTTTATAATCCGAAGCTATCTTGCTTATTTTGCCTATCTTATTAAATATGGTGTCTACAATAAAACTCTCTGAGGAGAAGTGCAGCACCTTTGAAACTTCAGTTGTATCGCCAACACTTTGAACGATGAAAGCACCTGAGCCATCATCGGCTATATCATAAAATGATACTTTTTCGATATATAGACTATCCTTTGTTGAAGGACGGTAAAAAATTAAAGGCTTACCCTCTGATTTAAACTTTTTCTTCTTATCCTTTTTTTCTTTCTTATCTTCTTTTTTAGGAATCTCAGATTTCTCTTCTTTCGACTTTTCTATTTCAGTCACTTCGGCTGTTTCTTCTTCCACCTGAGCAGTATCTTTAGGCTCTTCTTTTTTATCAATTTCTTTTTCTAACATATAAGCCAACCAATCACCACCATCTTTAGGCAAACTCCACGATTTAAGATTGGCCACTCTAGTTGTCACACCAGAACTGATATCTTTGATGAATAAAGAATCCTTCGGAAATTTATCTTTCTTTGCTTTATCAAGCTTAAGTGTTCGAACTGTATCAGCTTGCGGTTCCACTTTAAAAGCCAGAAAACTGTTGTCATATGCAAATTTAGGTGACTTACCACGATGGACCGAGTCTAACTGCTCAGTATCTACATTGTAGAAATACAAATATGAATCACCTTCCTGAGGGGAAATCACATATGAAACATACTTTCCATCATTTGAAATAACGTGACCTCTGTCGATTGATTTCCAAGAATCATAGACAGTGTAGTTTAATTTCTTCTTCTCCTGTGAAGATAAAGAGGAAGCTATGAAAAGTGACACTAATGTCACTAAGATTAATTTGTTAAGATTACTGTGCATGAGGTTATTTTTGTGCCTCAATATAGCAAATGATATTTAGAGTTGCCAATTTAAAGTAATTAGGGGTAATTTAACAACACAATCTTTTTCTTAATTAGTAGGATATTTTATTTATGAACCTTCAATTGAATCAAATACAAAAGCCTGCCTACCCTTTGGTAAACAGGCTTTGATAATTAAATCTAAAATCTATCTCACAGTAAAGCCACTGTCTGTTTAAAAAACCGGGAGAACAATAACATATGCAAAAATTAGTAATATCAGTTAATCTACTTTTTCCAATGTCCTCCCGGATCTATTTATAATTCAAAGGATGATTTTAAGCCATCGGTTGAGTTGCTTCCAACCATCACATCAAACTCTCCGGGTTCAAATAAAAACTCTCCTGTCCCATTGTAGAACCCAAGTTCCTTCTTTGTCAATGTAAAATTCACTTCTGCTTTATCGCCAGCTTTAATCATAACCTTGTTAAAACCTTTCAATTCTTTGACCGGGCGAACAATACTTGCCACTTTATCGTGAATATATAATTGAACAACTTCTTCACCATCAACGTCCCCAGTGTTTTGAACTGTAACACTCACCTCAACATTCTCTGGTCCTGTTACATTTACCTTTAAATTAGAATAATCAAAAGTTGAATAGCTCAACCCATAACCAAACGGATATAAAGGCTCATGTGATTGATCCATATAATGAGGCCAGAAAATTGCACTTCCTTCACGGGCCGGACGACCTGAATTAAATTGATTATAGTATACCGGTATATGTGCTACATTTCTTGGGAAAGTCATAGGTAACTTGCCTGAAGGATTGTAATCGCCAAATAACACCTGCGCAATAGCTTTTCCACTTTGGGTTCCCAGTTGCCATGCTTCGATAATAGCAGGTAAATTCTCGTCAGCCCAGTTGATTGTTAAAGGACGACCATTCATAAGCACCAATACTATATTTTGGTTCACTTTGTAAACTTCTTCCAGTAATTCCTGTTGAAGTCCTGGTAAATTTAAGTCTGATCGTGAACGCGCCTCACCGCTGTGCAATCCATGTTCACCTAATACCATAACGACCACATCAGATTTTTTGGCCAATTTAACAGCCTCTTTTATTCCACTTTTATCAGTTGTATTCACCTCTAATTCAATCGGGAAAGCAGTTGGTCCGGTCACGAGCTTCACTCCTTCAGCAAATGATACGTCTGCACCAAACTCCTGCAAACCTTCCAAAACTGATACTGCAGTATTACTTTCACCTGCCATACGCCAGTTACCCAGCGGACTATCTTTATCATCGGCCAGATCACCAATCAAAGCAATTTTTTTCTGATTTTTTGATAAGGGTAATAAAGCGTTTTCATTCTTCAATAATACAATCGACTTTTTAGCCATATCCAAAGCTGCAGCCATATGGTCGGGATGATAGATCATTTCCTTTTCACGTTCTTCATCACAATATTTGTAAGGATCATCGAAAAGGCCCAGTTCGAATTTTACACGCAGTACACGACTTACCGCATCATCAACGACTGATTCTTTTACTTTACCTGAATTGACCAGATTCACCAAATGCTTAACAAAAGAATATGATTCCATATCCATATCCGAACCTGCATTGGCAGCTAACTCAGCCACCTGTTCCAGATCTTTAGCATAGCCATGAGCAATCATTTCAGCACCGCTACTCCAGTCAGATATAACAAAACCATCAAAGCCCCACTCTCCTTTAAGAATATCGCGAAGTAGAAAATTACTGGCTGTTGAAGGTATCCCGTTAATGATATTGAACGAATTCATAAATGTTCTGACATTAGCTTCTTCAATGGCAGCTTTAAAAGGTGGTAACACAACATTATACAGGGTTGCTGTTCCTATATCCACTGTATTGTAATCCCTTCCGCCTTCAACAAAGCCATATGCAGCAAAATGCTTGGCACAAGCAGCCAAGGTATTAACAGCACTCAAATCGTCGCCTTGAAAACCTCTTACTCTTGCAACTCCAATTTTGCTACCCAGATAGGTATCTTCACCAGCTCCTTCCATAACACGTCCCCATCGAGGATCACGTGAAATATCAACCATTGGTGCAAAAGTCCAGTTTAAGCCTTCAGCAGTAGCCTCCACTGCAGCAATTCTTGCAGATTTCTCGATGGCCTCCAGATCCCAGCTTGCAGCTTCTGCCAATGGAATAGGCGAAAGCGTTTTATGACCATGTATAACATCAAATCCAAAGATCATGGGTATGCCTAATCGTGAGCTATCCACAGCCAACTGTTGCATCTTACGAACTTCGGACACACCTCGAACATTTAACATTGAGCCAACCAAACCACTTTTAATATGATCATATTTATTTTTGGCATCACCATCGGCAGGTGCCGGACCGGTTATATCATAAAAACCTGTATACTGGTTCATCTGCCCCACTTTTTCTTCCAATGTCATTTTGCTTAACAGGTCATTTACCTTTTGATCAATATCATTGGTTGGTTTTTGTGATGGCTGACAAGCTACCAAAATCATCAGAACAAAAACACCGAATAATACACTTCTAGTCATAGTTTTACTATTTTCAATTTATCTTATTTCAATTGATATACACGTACATAATCAACTACCATCTGACATGGAAAGATGCTGTCATCCACACCATGTTTACCACCCCAGCCACCACCGACTGCCACATTAAGTAAGAGATGGAAGCGCTTATCATAGGGCCACTCTGCATAGGTTTTACCTTCATTTTTAAATGTAAACACCTTATTATCATCCAAATAAAAATCAATTTTTTTAGGTGTCCATTCTATTCCATACACATGGAAAACATGCTCTGCATCAGGTTCATAAACGGCCTGAGATTTTTGTGTTCCAATTCCATGGTTATAAGACTCCGTATGAACTGTAAAATATACTGAATCAGGCTCATATCCCACATGCTCCATAATATCTATCTCACCACTTTCGGGCCATCCTCCATACTCCCAGTCTGTAGGTAACATCCAAATGGCTGGCCATATTCCTTTACCTCCAGGTAGTTTAGCCTTCACTTCAATTTTACCATACAACCAATCTCCCTTTCCTTTAGAGATCAAACGAGCTGACGTATATGGTTTGGAAATACTATCTTCTTTAACTGCAGTAATAAATAATTTACCATTTAAAACCTCAGCATTATTGATATCAGAACTTGTATAAGTTTGTAATTCGTTATTTCCCCATCCCCACGCATTACCTTCGATATCATAACTCCATTTAGTTGAATCCGGTAAACCGGAATATTCAAATTCATCACTCCATACCAACTGATAATTATCTTTATCACTGCACGAATGCAACAATGCAGATGAAATAAACAGTACTAATATCGATATTTGAAAAATTGTTTTCCCCTTCATAATTTCAATTGTTATGATGAAATATAAATACTACACATATTATTCTTGTACATATTGATAGACTCGTACATAATCGACTTCCATGGTAGCTGGAAATATGCTGTCATCAACACCCATAACACCACCATAATTTCCACCAACTGCCATATTCAGCAGGATATAGAATGGATCATCAAAAGGCCAATTCGATTTATTATAATCATTGGGTCTGTTGTAGGTAAGAAATACATTATCGACATCGTCCCTATAGAACTTGAGCCACCTTTTAGTCCACAATAAACCATAAACATGAAACTCCTCTTCAGCTGTTTCAAGAGACACATGTCCTGATCCAATAGGATTACCTGCAGCATGATTATTACTCTCTGTATGGATTGAACATGAAACATGATTTGGATCAAAACTCACATATTCCATGATATCCAATTCACCACATAAAGGCCAACCAGTTCCATTCTGAATACTTCTACCAAGCATCCAAATAGCAGGCCAAACGCCAGGTCCTTTATCCTCAGGCATTTTCGCACGGATTTCAAATTTACCGTAGGTAAAATCCTGAGTGCTATTTAAACGAGACGAAGTATAATCGCCAACTTGTTGACCATCTCCAATTAACTTTGCTGTAATAGATAACAATCCATTATCAACAGAAGCATTCTCTCCTGAAGTATAATTTTGCCACTCATTGTTTCCCCATCCATGCATTCCTGTCTCATGAACCCATTTGTTTTCATCAACAGTGCTTCCATCAAACTCATCAGACCATACTAATTCAAATTGATTAAAGTACTCCGGATCATCTCGTGTAATCGTAAAACTTTGTTCCACTGATTTTGAATAATCACCTTGCCCGACTTCCAAAACGATGTCATATTTTCCGGCTAAAGGCAAATATGCTTCCACCTCTGAGCTGGCAGAATTTAATTCCTCACCTTCAACAATCCACTTAACATTATCATAATTCCCTTTTGTAGTATTAACCAGAATAACCTTATTGTCAGAACCTTCTTTAAGATTAACTGTAAAAGACGGACTAAACACATCCTGGTCAACCACAATAGTTTTTACTATGGTTTTATTATCAGTCAAATCACTTTCACTTCCCCAGACCGTCATCTCCACCTCATATTCACCTTTTTCAGGATAAAAAACTTCCATGGTTTGACCTTCTGATACTGGAATACGGTTTGTTCTTTCACCATTTCCAAATATCCATCTTATATAAAATTGCTCTCCAACAGTAGTATTGGTAAAAATGATTGTATTACCTAATGTAGAGTGATTTGAATATTCAAATTCAGGTTCATAAGATGGTTTACTATCTTCTTTCTCACAGGCTGATAAAAAAATCAGAAAGAAAAATACAAATCCACTTAATTTTGAAATCCACCTGGAATATTTTGAGTCTGTTCTTGTCATTATCATTTTTAATAAGCATTATTACATTGGTGAAATACAGAATGATTGTATATTGCTTCCACCTTTGGTGATGAATAAGCGTAACTTTATAGTACCCTTTGATAGTTTTATATTATCAGTTTTACTTATTTCCCACTTCACTTCTTTATTAGTTGATCCAGAAGGTATTATATCACTAATTACTTTGTCATTTGATTTTAAAACTAATTCGCCTATATTACCTGATGACTTTAGTTTGAATTGATACAATCCATCCTCCGGAATTGTCAATGTATATTGCAGCCACTCACCATCTTCAGTCCATCCTACATAATAGGTTTCATCTTCTTGTCCAATATCGATACCATCATTTCGATATTTATTGCCGTTATTCCATGGAATCCATTTTACTTCTCCCTGATGAATATTTTGAGAAACCACATCATGATAGGCATATCCCTCATTACCTAAATCAAAATCGGCACACTGAATCCATGTGTTAATTTCATGATCTAAGAATGGTTTTGTAAGTTCTGGTTTACCATTATGCATCATTGCAAATATCACATCTTTGCCAACAATGCAATTCTCCACCTTTTGGGCTTTGGCATAATCCATTACTGCATTATATGTCTGCTCAGAATTCAATGGAACCTGCCCATCTCCCCATGAATTTAAAAGATCTATATAACTTTGTGGGGTAATAACTCTGAATATATTATTAAGTCTTCCTTTTTTGACAGGCCACCACGACCATCCAATATTATTTGATTCGAATAAATTAATAGCATCTGAAAACCATTGATTGGAATTCTCTCCGGATTCGCTCATCCAAATTGGTAGATTATATTTTGCTCTCATCTCGAGCCACGATGAAATAGCGCCCTGATCATTGCTATTCCAGTATTTATGAAAGGTTAATGCGATATTGTTATCGGATATTGTTACTTCATGATTCTCAATTCCATTATAATTGTTTCCCCAACAATTACCTGAAATAAAAATAAGGTGATTATTATCTATTGTCCGTATGGCTTTTATTAACTTCAGATGCATATCCCATAATGCCTTATTATCTGAGCAATTACATCCATTTTGATTTCCTGTGCCATCTACATTCCAGTTAGGTTCATTGATTAATTCATAACCTCCGACCCAGGATTCATTCTTATATCTTTTTGCAATTTCTTTCCAAAGTGCAATTAATTTCTTTTGATTGTCTTCACTTTCCCATAAAGACGGTAGTTCCGGATTATAATCATTTATATTGGCATCTTTTCCTTGGCCTCCGGGAGTTCCATGCATATCAAAAATAACATACATTTCATTGGCCTTGCACCATTTCACTATACTATCAAGAATCTCAAATCCCTTTGGAAGCCATGTATTTTCAAGTTCTCCATTTGAACTTCTTTTTTCTTCTTCAATAGGTAGGGTAAACCATTTATAATGAAGAGCTGGTCGTATAGCATTGAACCCCCAACTTTTCATTGAATCTAAATCAGCCTTGGTAAACTGATTATTCAACCAATAAGTATAAAATTCTTCTGTTTTTTGTTCACCAATAATCGAAGAAAGCTTCTTTCTAAATTGAGTATGTGTATTAACATTTACTTCGGTTGACTGCATCATATAACCTTCCTGAATCATCCAGTTACCAGATCCGATACTTCGTAACAAAAAAGGTCCATTGTCATTCACAATTTCCTGCCCGTTTCTTTTCAGGTAACCCTGTGCAGATGAATATTGGATATAACCAATGAATAAAATAAGAGATATGAAGAAGGCTTTTATGCTCATTTTATCTTTCAATAGGATAATACAATTCCATTATGCCGAAATGACATTTAATAAAATTCAATAAATCAGTTTGTGATAAATTAAAAAGACTGTTTAAAGTTAGGTTATGTATTCCCGGGAAATCCCGGAAATACAAATAACCTAAGTTTAATTGTCAACTTAATGACGTGTATATGAAAAAAAGATTCTTATTCCTGCGGAACAAATACCCATGTCCAACCTGTTGCCCAAGCAGCATTAGGCACAAATAAAACCATCTTTTCAGCTGTTAGTTCTACGATATTGAAAACACCAGCATTTCCTCCACCGTCCATTGAACCTAAAAGATTTGCCGGACCTTCAATGGTTAGTTTTGTATAATCTCCATTAAACTTAAAAGTACTACCTGTTACTGGATCTCCAGCCGCATCAGCATAATAAGTATAATTGGCATTACCGGCCAAATCAAAAAACATTTTACCAGCTGCATCTCCCGGAGGGCAGCAATCTCCTGCTGCATTCCACCATATTCCCCATGGATTGCTTGGGTCTGACATAAACCACCACAAACCTCCATCAGACGATGGTCCTCCATCAAATACCCAGGTTTTACCTTCCAAATTATCACCTACCAGCATATAATAAGCATCAGGTAATGGTTCATCTAATTGAGTAATCTCTACAGAAACAGTTTTTTCAACATACTCTTTTTCAGAAGGAGTACCATCAGACATGTACGGAGTAGTAACATGATAGGTAAACTCATGAGTTCCAGTGAAAGGGAAAATAACTTCAACCCTGTCTGTATATTTTTTATCAATAATATAATCCCAATAACCTGTTACTCCGGGAGTGTTCATTTGAATTGATAACTTATTGCCTCCATTTGTAGCCTGTACTACATCAAGTTCAATTTTATCAGGATTAAAGCTGTTTGATAAAGTCTCCCTATCTTCTATTGGTTCACAGGCAGACATCATAAGCAAAATGCCCGCTATTATAGCTCCAAATATATTTTTATATTTCATTTCAGTAATTTTAAATTTTGTAATTGTATTACCAACCAGGGTTTTGATTATAAACACCATTCGACAAGCGAACTTCAGACTCAGGTAAAGGCAATAAACCTTTTGTCTCAGGACGATATGAAACACTGTATACTTCTTCTGTACCTGAATTATTTACTGTAATATCAAAATTAAAGAAGTTATTATTTGTCTCAACATCTCCCCAACGCACCAAATCAAACCATCTTAAACCTTCAAAAGCAAACTCATGTAATCTTTCATCTTTCAAATTCTCAATTGAATATCCAACAGATTCAAGACCAACACGAGCACGAACAGCATTAATCCCATCTGCAGTTCCTGTTAATTCCGAATGCATTAATAATACATCTGCAAAACGTAAATAATAAAAATCCTGAGCTGCCCACAATTGCATTGGATCACCATTATTCATATTAAATAAGTAGTAGAACATACCTTTTACACCATCAGGACCTCCATGTTGTAATGTAGTATATTTCGCATTCATTAATCCTGTATTATGATCTCCTTTACCAATATTCCAACCAGATAAGCCCATATTAGGGTCCTTCTCATTAAGGTTAAGAACAGAACCTGATTTTCTTGGATCTTCATCAGGCCATAAATCATAGAAGCCAGAATGAACAGGCCCCCATCCCCAACCTTGTCCAAAAGGCACTAAAGAATGGTCGCGAATACCAAAGAATAAAGGCACCCTATTGTTGAATTTTTGACCAATATCCCAATTAGCCAATCCAAAACGCATAGCAAACATAACTTCATAATTACCAGTACCAATTGTTGAGTTTGGACCATCCTGACCTACCCAATTTAAACCTTCTGTTTCAGCCCATGGAAGCACTGGATTAGCTCCTTCAGGGTCAAAATCCCTTGCATTCTGATTTACATATGAGTAAGGCCATAGATTTCTAAAATCAGAAGCTAAACGATAACCACTATTATCTCTTACATCTTCCAGATGTGCAATAACTTCAGACTTGGAAATACTTCCACCATCAATTAAAGGTAACACATCGGTTGCTTGTTTTTCTATATTTGTCATATAACCTGTATAAAACAAATAAGCTCTTGCAATATATGCTTTTGCTACCCAAACATTAGCATGTCCGTAATCAGCCAATAGGTAATCCTCAGCTTTCTTCTTAGGTAAAGTTTCTGCTGCCATTTTAAAGTCTGAAGCAATAAAAGCCCATGTTTCTGTAACCGAAGAACGTCCAACCAAACGATCGGCATCTGTTGTAGGGATTAAAGGCATACCTCCAAAGAAACGAGCTGCTCTATACATGAGAAATCCTCTCATAAAATAAGCTTCTCCCAATGTATTATTTTTAAATTCTTCAGCCTCATCTGGGGTATCAAAATACCTTGCAAAATCACCAACAGCAACTGCTTCTATAATTGCATTAGCTCTACTAACACCATTATATGTCTCCACCCATAAACTCTTATATGTATCTTCAGTAGGATCTGCAAATTTATCAACATTCTTAGCTGTTAAATCATCAGGTCCACCACCACCTAGCATAACGTCACTTAATAAGTTTGCGGCTAAATGTTCATTACTATGCACTCCATCAACGAAAAGAGCATTATAAACCCCATTCATTGCTTCATCAATATCAGTAGGAGTTTGATAAAAGGAATTCAGGTTTTTATTGTATAGATTCACTGTATCGAGGTGATCATCACAAGAACTTGCAAAAATCATTGCCCCTAAAGCTATTGAATATATTAATTTCTTCATAATCTATTCTTTAATGTATTATCAACAATTCTGTATGAATGGTCAATATGTTTTTATTTAAAATGTTACATTAACACCAAACATAACTGTTCTTGGTAAAGGATATAAACCTAAGTCTATTCCTGATCCCCATGAATTAGGAGCATATCCTACTTCAGGATCCATACCATCATATTTTGTGAATGTATATAAGTTATTAACTGACACATACAAATTAGCAGATCTTACCCATTCAACATCTTGCAATAGCTTATCGAACTTATAACCAAAAGTTAAATTACTAACTCTCAAGTAATCTGCATCATGCATATAGATATCTGAGATTAGCTGATTATTAGATGTAGAATTGTAAGTTAATCTAGGTATTTTATTAGAAGTACCTTCACCATGCCAACGACCGAACACTTGAGTTGTATAATTTTGTGTTAAATTATCCGAGAAAGATCGGTAAGATTGCATTACCTGAAGCCCCATTTTACCTGCTAAAGTAGTATTCACATAAAAGCCTTTATATTCAGCACTTAATTGGATACCCATCTCAAAATCAGGCATTGGTTTACCCAACATAACTTTATCTTCTTCATTAATCACCCCGTCACCATTTTGGTCAACAAACCATACATCACCTGGTTTTCGTGGAGTATCTGCTTCATCAGCAATAACAATAGGAGTACCATCTTCAGTAACATAGTTATCAACATCAGTCTGATTCTGGAATAAACCGTTTGTTTGGTAGCCATAAAAGTACCCAATAGGGAAACCTTCTTGTACACGTGAAACATATGAAGTACCTTGTGATAATACATGTGCATCACCATTAATAATTCCTTCAGCGTTTGCTAATTTTGTTACTTTATTTTTATTGTATGCTCCTGTTAAAGTTACTCCGTATTTGAAATCAGAAATGCGATCGTTCCATGACAAAACAATTTCATATCCCTTGTTCTCAACATCACCACCATTAATGTATGGAGCTCCTGCTCCAAAGGTTCCTAAGATAGGTGCATCAACCAACCAGTCAATAGTGGTTTTCTTGTACCAGTCAAATGTTAAACCTAATCTGGAATCTAAAAATCTGGCATCCAAACCAATATTTAACTGTTCAGATGTTTCCCATGTTACATCAGGGTTAGGCACATTGGCAGGCACTGCTGCTTGTTGAGGAATCTCTTTGTTAGGACCAAAATAATATCCTTGTGATCTATAAGCAATATTAGAACTGTAAACAAAATTATCTATGGCCTGATTACCATTTTGCCCCCAACTGGCTCGTAACTTACCATAATTCATAAATTCAAGATTCATAAATTCTTCTTCAGTAAAGTTCCAACCCGCAGATACAGATGGGAAATATCCCCAACGTTTATCTGGAGCAAAGTTTGATGAGCCATCAGCACGCATTGTAACGTCAACCATGTACTTCTCATTGAAGTTATAAGAAATACGGCCCATATATGACATTAAGCCTCCTCCCTGAGCAGCCCAATCTTTACCCCATGTGCCAACTTCACTAACCGTTTCAGGATTATTTGTATTATCTATGTATGCGTATGTTGGATCTCCAAAAAGAGTAGTTCTTTTTTGTCCACCAACATTAAAGTTCAACTGATTTTTTAACATTTCTGTACCAGCTAACACAGTAAATTTATGTTTACTTACAGTAAAATCATAAGTGGCTGTATTAGTGAAAATATAATTTACTCCTTGGTACATATCCATTTGAGCTCCATCAATTGAATTTTGATATAATTTACCTAATTTATAAGTAGGAGACCATGAACGACTGTGTCCAAACGAAGAATCAACACCAAAAGAAGAACGAATTCTTAAATTTGCTATAGGCTGTAATTCAGCATAAACATTACCTACTATATTATTACCTTTTCCCCAGTTAAAATTATTTCTATAATACATTTGAGCAACTGGGTTATTCTGTCCAACTGAACGACCATCAAACTCTAATGTTGGAGCATATCCACCGGTTAAATGGTTAATATTTATATTGTCATAATAAACCGGCAAAATTGGATTTGTTACCAATGCATTGTGCAAATCATTCCAATAAATGTTACCAGTGGCAACTGATCTGTTTTCGGTATTGGTATATGTGAAATTTTCACCAGCTTTAAGTATATCGAAACGGCTATTTTTGATTAAAACAAACTCTGTATTTAATCGACCTGTTATTCTTTTATAACCCGCATCACTAATGTCACCTCCTAAAATACCTGACTGATCAAAGTATGAGAAACCTCCTGAATACATAACATCTTCAGAAGCACCAGCAATATTTATAGAATGACTTTGTACTGGCGCATTATCCTTAGTTATTTCTTCAATCCAGTTGGTTCCTTCCCAGCCATTTTGAAGTTTATCCCAAACATATTGCCCATACTGTTTTCCCAAATCAACGTTACCAGGGAACTCAGCCTGATCATCTAGGAAATAGTTTGTATTTACAATCATATCTTCCCAGTCGAACAATTCTAAACCTTCATTTGAACGAGCTTCGTCCATGATATACATATATTCCTGAGCATTAAGAACCGGAAGTGTTTTATAAATATTCTGCACTCCGTAAAACCCGTCATAGGTAATTTGTGGTTTTGCACCTTTTTTACCTTTTTTAGTAGTTACCAGAATAACACCATTTGCTGCTCTTGATCCATAAATTGCTGCAGAAGCAGCATCTTTTAATACATCCAATGACTCAATGTCTGATGGACTCAAATAATCAATATTACCAACAGCAACACCATCTACAATATATAAAGGTGCAGAACTGCCAATTGTACCGGCACCACGAATTGTAACTTTTGTTCCAGCTCCTGGAGAACCATTATTTCTGGTAATATTAACACCAGCGGCCAAACCTTGTAACGCCTCCATTGCATTAGAGGTTTTTAATTCAGCTAGTGCCTCACCTTTTACATTGGCATTTGCTCCTGTTACTAAAGCTTTTTTCTGAACACCATATCCGACAACAACAACCTCATCAAGATCGGTAATGTCAGATTCCATGATAACATTAATAACTTCGCGATCAACCGCTATTTCCTGATTTGTCATACCGACAAAAGAAAACACTAATAAATCGCCCTGATTAACAACTAATGAATATGTACCTTCAATTGTGGTAATAGTACCAACTGTAGTACCTTTAACAACGACACTTACGCCTGGTATTGGCATACCATCTGATGCGTCTGTTACCTTACCAGTAACGGTCATTTCTTGTGCCTGACTACTTATTAAAGTCAGAAAGAGAAGGAAAATCCCTAACAGATGTTTCATAATTACTTGGGTTTAATGATAAAAACTTTTCCAAAACTAGAAGCATTTGTTAATTTTCCCTAATAGTTCTATACATTATTTATTCACTATACCCTCATTACAACCTCACTAAAAACTCACTTTGTAATTATTTAATATCTATATATCAATAGATTAAAATTAATAATTTACATTTTTTAACTCATATACACAACTCATTTTGACACCTCAAAGACAATATAACAAAATTCACATTTATTAACTTTTAGGATACTTACAATTTATAACCTACTTACAAATTAGTTATATACCTTCCTAAATTCTCTCCCTGATTGATATTTAACTTTTGACGTAACTTATATCTGTTGTTTTCCACTGCCCTGGCTGAAATATTCATCAAGGATGCAATTTCCTTAGAGCTCATCCCCATCCTTATATAGGCCGCTAGTTTTAATTCACGTGGTGTTAAATCAGGATGTATTTCTTTTAAACGATCTAGAAATGCTTCATGTACCTGCTCAAGATGCATTTCAAACACTTCCCAATAACTTTCACTATCTATATCCTTATCAATCCGTCTAATCAGATTTTGAATTTTACTTTCTAATTCTGATTTATCATTGATACTTCTTAACTTTTTCAATTGCAATTTTAATGTTCCCAAAAATTCGTTCTTGCGAATTATATTCATCGTTGAATTAGCCAACTCCTTCTCTTTATGAACCATTTCGTTACGCAGCTTCTCATTGCGTAACTTAATCATCTCTTTCTCTGCATTTAATGCTTCGCGCATCAAACTTTCTTCCTTTTCTTTGAATATTTCTCTTTGCTTAAGCTTTTCCTTTGTTTTACTTATCTCAAGTCTTTTATTGAAAATTAAGAACACCAGGTAAGTAATTATTAAAATGAGAATTAAATAGATAACACGCGCTGTCATCGTTCTGAACCATGGAGGGTTTACAATAAATGAGAATGTGATTTGACTTGTTTGCACATTATAACGATTCCTTGCTTTAACAGTAAAATCATATTTTCCCTCCTTTAATTTTGTGAATTCTCTCATTGTCCTTCCTGACCACGGCGTAAATGAATTATCTACTCCTTTCAAATATGAAGAATATTCAATTTCATCATCCTCAAAATATGTTGCCGCATACTGTACAGTAAACGAATTATCTTTGAAATCATAAACAGGAATTACGGGCTGTTCATTTCTAATCTCATCAGATTGATTTAATAAATATGGAATCGTATCCGTTACACCTTTAAAGGACCTAATATTGATTTTGAATGGTTTCCGATAATTCCTTACCTCATCCACCAGATAATGGGCAAAACCATCTTCAATTCCAAAAAATGTTTCCTTATTGTTGGGTATAAAAATTGATTCAAAACTATTTACCAATTTATTTTGCAGTACTTTGAACGGAAAATCAACTCTTTTATAACTGGCATCCTCCATGTGCCTTAAAACACCCACCATTCCATAATGAAAATACCACAAGTTATTATAGTCATCCAGGTAAATTGATTTTGGAAAATTATCCCTTTCGAAAAACTGATCCCATTTTGTATATCTTTCAAAAGACTTACTTTCTACAGCCCATTTATACATTCCTTGATTTCCAATAAACAGACATTCATTTTCAACTTTAGTAACAATAAAATCAGTAGAATTAGGATCAATGAAATCAAAGGAAAATTTTTCAGCATCAACAACCTTACGAAATTCTTCATCAAACTTTATTTTATAAACACCTTCATAGCCATTAGTAATCCAAAGATTACCAAATTGATCCCATTCCATAAATCGTGATGAAGTTTCAAAATCCTCAATTTTCCATTTATATCTCCATTTACCGCTTACTTTCTCCATTAAGAGTAAACCATTATAGGTACCAACAACCATCAAATTATCATTATTATAAACGGGTCGAAAAAGCCACGCTCCTCTAATGATAGCAGGAGTTATTTGTTTTGCCTCGCCATCTTTAATATCAAACACTCCCAAATTATGTCCACATAAAATCTGATTGTCATCTTTAAACAAGCTCCACACCTGCCCTTCTGAATTTTCAATTTTCTTAAAGTTTGATCTTGTTTTTAGCGGGTCATGTAATGATTTTTCATCTATTGTAAATAAGGCTTGATTCGTACCCATGTAATATTGGTCACCATATTTTTTCATCACATAGCCCGTACCTATATCATAGTAACCTTGTAAAAAAGTGACGCTGGTATTAAAGTTCAGCCGGACAATACCATTATCCAACCCTCCCCAAATATTTCCCTCTTTATCAACAAAAACACTTAAAACAGTATTATTCTTTAAGCCTTTATCTTTATCCACATGCATTACAATTTCGCCGTTGTTATCCACAATAACGAAACCACTTTGAATCGTTCCAAACACAATAAAATCATCTTTATATTTGGCAGCACAAAAGATATTTGATTTAATAAGCATTGGATTTACACTAACATTCCATGGTTTAATACTATTCATATCCCAGAGAAACAAACCATCATTCATGGTTCCAATGATTATCTTATCATCAGATATAGGCACAATTGCATTAATCATTTTATCTTTAAAAATTTGCCCTCCCGTAATACGATATGCCTTATCACCTCTAACCTCTAATAGCCCCTTATTTTCTTCATGTACAAGCAATAAGCCATTAACCAAATAAGAAGATGAGAAACGAGATGTTGCATGAATTGACGAAACTAGCTGATCATTAGAATATAAACACAACACATTTTCTGACTGAAATACCATTTTATTGTTCCAATAATGAATATTCCAAAAATCTCCACTTTGCTGTAAATCATTATTTAGAGGATAAGAATGGAAAGTAAGGTGACGTAACGAATCATCGTATTGATAATAACCTATTTGATTAAATAACCCTACATAAATTCGATCACCAATTGCTTTAATACTTCGAACAACAAAAGGAGAACCTTCACTATGAAGTTGCCAGTTAACCCCATCAAATTCAATAACTCCATCATTATTTGCAAAATACAGAAGATCATTTTGATTCTGAGTTATTCCCCAGTTTTGAGTCCCACCTCCATATTGCCTTCTATTAAAGTATTCAATTTCTGGAAGTCCAACCTTCTGAGCAATATTAAATTGAAGAGTAATAAAAACAAAGCAAAAAAACAATTTAGACTTTAATATATCGGATCTGTTCATAAATTCAGGTGATTTTAGAGTAAGCAAAATAAACAAAAGCTGCCTTATCTCAAAAGTGTTTGAAATTATAGACTGTTAGACAATTGGACTATTAGATAAACCATATTTAAAATGTCAGGAACTCTTTAGTTATTTTATATCATAAATAAATATTAACAAAAGAAAACAAATTGTTTGGCTTGACAATTATTAAAATAATAAATATCTTTTATTATTGAATTGAGAGTTTTATAATTATCATTTATACATGACTTTACTAGCATTCGGGTGCAGTACATGTATTTACTCAGGTGAGTTGATGATTGATGAATTTGTATCCTAATTGTGTTTATTGGATTTTGCTTAATTGTAAAAACAATTATTTTTTTATCAATTCAATAAATATACGATTTATTAAAACGTAGTAATTAATATTATTATCTCTAGCAAATGAAAGTAATTTTTCCAATGGAGGTTATTAATCATTCAGTCGAGATGCATTTTAACTGGCACAACAGGCCTTTTAAAATGATCTATACCTCAATTGTAATCCTTTTATTTTCAATAATTATCGCCTTACCATTGATAAAGATTGATATAACAACTCAAAGTCGCGGAGTTATTAGAACCCCATACGAATGTAGCCAAATTCAAAGTGCTATAGCGGGACAGATAGAGTTCATTAACTTAGAAGAAGGACTAAATGTTCATTCAGGCGATACTCTACTATTGCTAGTGACTGACGAGATAAATGAACGAATAGAACTATTAAAAAAGCAGTTAAATGAAAACAAAGTTTTTGCTCTGGATTTGCAGCATTTAATAACCGAAAGAAAAACTGCTGAAAGTGCAAGATACAAGATTGAACATGCCCAATATTTAGCTAAGATCAATGAAATGCATATTAACATAGATATGCACAAAAAAGAGTTCGATATCTCGGATCAACTATATAAAGACCAAGTAATTGCCAGATTGGATTATTTACAGAAGAAAAATAATTATGAAACAGCAGTTTCTCAACTTAATGTTTATAAAAATCAGATAAAAAATAAGTGGCAATCAGAGAAAACAAAAATTGAATTAGATAATATTCAACTTCTGTCTTCCATAAACAGACTTTATAAAGAATCTTCCCAGTATGTAATTACAGCACCCACAACAGGCAACATAACTCAGGTAGCCGGCATACAAAAAGGAAGTTTTATAACATCGGGACAAATGCTAGCTGTCATCTCTCCGATAGATTCTTTAATAGCAGAATGCTATATAAATCCAGTTGATATTGGTTTTATTCATACCAATCAGAAAGTTCGCATTCAACTGGACGCATTTAATTACAATCAATGGGGATTATTAGAAGGTATGGTTATTTCTGTTTCTAAAGATGTCGTTATAATTAACAACAATCCTGTTTTCAAAGTCAGATGCCAATTACCAGTCAATTATTTGCAATTGAAAACCGGTAAAAAAGGTTACTTGAAAAAGGGAATGTCACTCACCGGTCGTTTTGTAATCACCAACAGAACATTATTTCAACTTTTGTTTGACAAGGTAGATGACTGGTTTAATCCCTCATTAATAGATACGACCAATTAACCAGGATAAAAAGATTGTTTTATCAGTAAAAAGAAGTTTTTGAAATGAAAGTAAAACAACGGGATATTACTGACTGCGGGGCAGCATGTCTTGCATCTATAGCAGGGCACTATAAATTAAAACTTCCTGTATCACGCATCAGGCAAATGGCAGGTACAGATACAAAAGGGACCAATGTTTTGGGCTTAATAGTTGCTGCCGAGAAAATGGGATTTACGGCTAAAGGAGTAAAAGGTAGTATTGATGCCCTGCCTAAAATCCCGTTACCAGCGGTTGCTCATGTTATTATAAATAAAGCACTTCACCATTATATTGTGATTTATAAGGTAAAAGACAAAGTGATTGAGTATATGGATCCAGGTGATGGAAAGTATCACAAAGAATCCATATTAGAATTTGAAAATAAATGGTCAGGTGTTCTGGTCTTATTTGCCCCAAGTGATGATTTTGTTTCGCGAAATGAAAAGGTTTCCAATTTAAGACGTTTCATTTTCCTGCTAAAGCCACATAAAAGTATGATTATTCAGGCCCTAACAGGAGCATTGATTTATACTCTTATAGGATTATCAACATCCATCTATATTCAGAAAATAACGGATTATGTTTTAGTTGATGGAAATACTAATCTTCTTAATCTGTTAAGCTTTGGAATGATTATACTGCTGATCTTTCAACTATTTATTGGAGCATCCAAAACTATTCTGATGTTACGTACTGGACAAAAAATAGATGCCCAACTGATTCTTGGGTATTACAAACATTTATTACGACTTCCTCAACGTTTTTTTGATACTATGCGGGTGGGTGAAATCATTTCACGAATTAACGATGCAGTTAAAATAAGAGCATTTATTAACGATACCAGTGTTGCCTTAGTGGTTAATATATTTATTGTACTTTTCTCGTTTTTTCTGATGTTTATTTACAGCTGGAAACTGGCAATGCTTATGGCCATTATTATTCCTCTATATACCTTAACCTATTTTATTGCGAATAAACTAAATAAAAAGCAGGAACGAAAAGTAATGGAAAATGCAGCTGAGCTTGAGAGTCAACTTGTAGAATCTCTTAATTCGATGAAAACAATCAAGCAATTTGGATTAGAAGATTTTACCAATTTCAAAACAGAAACCCGATTCATCACTTTATTAAAGACAGTATATAAATCAGGTTTAAACTCTGTTTTTTCGGCAAATTCTTCAGAATTTTTAAGCCGTTTATTTACTATTATCTTATTATGGATAGGTTCATATTTTGTGATTGATCAATCCATAACTCCCGGAGAACTTTTATCATTTTATGCAATTATAGGATATTTTACCTCTCCAGCCGCCGGACTTATAGGTATGAATAAAACAGTTCAGAATGCTTTGATTGCTGCTAATCGATTATTCGAGATTATGGACCTGGAACGTGAATCTGAAGAAAATAGAATTGAACTGAGAAAGGAATTAATTGGTGATATAATATTCGATAAAGTCACATTTAGTTATGGCACTCGCACAGATGTTTTCGAAAATTTCTCACTAACTATACCACAAGGGCAAATAACAGCTATTATTGGAGATAGTGGATCGGGCAAAACCACTTTAACCGCGTTAATTCAAAAGCTATATCCTATAAATTCAGGTAATATTACAATAGGAAAGCACAATATTAATTATTATCATACTGAAAGCCTCAGAAAATTGATCGCTTCGGTGCCTCAAAAGCTCAGTTTATTTGCAGGTAATATCATTGAAAATATAGCTGTCGGAGAATTCCACCCTGACATAGAAAAGATACTGGAAGTATGCAATCAACTGGGAATATTAAAATTTATTGAAGGTCTGCCCAATGGATTTAACACTTACCTGGGTGAAGATGGAGCCATATTAAGTGGTGGACAAAAACAAAGATTGGCAATAGCAAGAGCATTATATCGCGATCCGGAAATATTAATACTTGACGAAGCGACCTCTTCGCTCGATTCAGAATCTGAAAATTATGTACAAATAACGATAGATGAGTTTACAAAACAGGGTAAAACTATCATCCTGATTGCCCATCGTTTAAGTACAGTTATGAATGCTGATAAAATTGTTGTACTTGAAAACGGGAAGGTAATTGAAGAAGGTACCCATTATCAACTATTTGATAAACAAGGAAAATACTTTAGCATGTGGTCAAAACAGATGCCTCATATAAAAAGTGAAATACCTACAAAAATCTAAAATATTAAAAGTATAAATAACCTATATATAGCCATTATGTCAAAACTATCAAGAACTATTGAATCCATGGAACGTATCCATATGTTAATTAAACGTAGGGCAACCGGCACTCCCAATGAATTATCAGAACGAATGGAAATATCAAAGGCATCGCTTCATCGTATACTTGATGTTATGAAAGAGTTGGGTGCTCCAATTGAATATAGTGCTGTTGATCAAAGCTATATATATATACTACATATGTAACCTTTTATTGTGGTTTTTATATGAAAGAACTTCAGGAGCAGGAACAACAAAAAATAAATGGTGGATTTACAATCTTAAAAAAATTAGCCCATAATATAATAATCTCAAAAAATGAGACTGAGATATTTTAATATTGTTTATGTAGCGTTACAAACAATCCCGATGAATAAGCTTGCAACTTACACTTCACCGGGATGCCGACCGTAGTCGGCACAAAATTAAACATTTTATTAACTTAAAATTTTGTGTGATGAAAAATTTAAATGAGTTAGGTGTTCAGGAATTGGATACAATGGAAATGCAGAAAACTGATGGAGGAATTATTCCTTTGCTAATCGCAGGTGCTATTGGATGGGGAAGTTTTGCCCTTAGAACAGCAGTTATTGGAGCAGCTGCGTATCTAATTGGAAATGATATACTAGACAGTTATGAAGAAGGATATGAAGCAGGAAATAATTAATAAATTATGATTGAAGAACTAAGTGATAAGGAATTGAAAACAGTTAACGGAGGTATTGCACCGGTTGTTGCTGTTTTGACAGCTTTTGGAGTCATTGGAGCTATTGATAGAACTGCGTACTACATAGGATATGTACATGGATGGATAGATAAACAAATTGATGAATTAACAAATGATTGATAATATGCTGCTCTTCATTTTGTAATCACCCATAATGAAGAGCAGCTAAAAAAAAATAAAATGGTCAAAAAATTATTCAAACTATTATTAATAATCTTTGCTGGTTTTGGGATAAGAATTTTCATTTTGAAAGTAATCTTATTTATACCTAGCTTCATTGGCTTTGATGTAATTGTCTTTAATGATCTTATTTCAGATATACTATTAGTGGTCATTATATTGGTATTGTTTATTATATCTCTGAAGGAGGGATATTGGAAAAGAAATAGTATATTCTAACATTGATTAGTTCGTTTTTAGTCAGAAGACAGCATTTTATCTCGCATATAATTGAATAATATCTTTTCAATTAATATTATAAGATACAATATGTAATTATTACAAAAAAACTATTAATCATTCTATTTTACTCTTATTCAAACTTTAGAGATAAATTATTATTCGATGAAAAAGGTACTAATATTTATTATCCCTTATTTGTTTACAGTAAGTCTTTTTCAATTCATAGGAGCACAATTATCTGGCATCTCTATATTGAATATGAATCACATACGATCAAGCAATCAAATACTAACTATTAAATTTTTTGATCTGATTGGGACATTAATTATTGTATCTATTTTTGTTAAGTACTTTTTTAAGGATTCATTTTTAGATTTAGGTTTTAAAAAAACAGGATTTAGTAAACAATTTGTAGCAGCAACTCTTCTTGTATGCACTGGTATATCTACTGTGTTTTTTATACTATTAACTATAAATGAAATTAAAATTGCTTCGATCAATTTTAACTTTTGGGAACTAATAAAGTCTTGTCTGATATTTTTATGTGTTGCCTTTATTGAAGAATTATTGTTTCGTGGGTATATACAAAAATATTTAATGCAATCAATGAATAAATATATTGCCCTGATTGTTGCATCAATATTTTTTTCAATTGCTCATTTCTTAAATCCTAACATTTCAATTATTGGTACAGTTGGTATTTTTACTTTAGGATTATTATTGGGGTTAAGTTACATCTATACTAAAAGTTTGTGGTTTCCAATTGTTTTTCATTTTTGGTGGAACTTTATACAGGTGCATTTGGGTTTTAATGTTAGTGGAAAAGAGCTTTATTCACTAACTGAATTATCAAAACAAGCACCTAACATTCTGAATGGTGGAGCCTTTGGCTTTGAAGGATCTTTGCTTTCATTTCCTGCGCAAATGATAATATTGGCTGGCTTATACTTCTTCTTCAGGCAAAACACTATAACATTGAAAACTTAGACTTCATAAAGACACTGAAAGTTTTAACTAATCTACGAACTATGAATCCTACCTGAAAGCACATTAAATAAAGCCATAAAACAGTACTTTACATCAGTCCAGTGAGGATGCTTTTCCTTTTCTTTAAAATAGATTCTTTCCGCTTCAATATTACCCTCACTATCAGGCATATTTAATGCAACATATGGTGGTACACAACCCGGTTTATAAGTCACTCTAATAGTCCGTACATCCTCAGGTAATTCCATAAAACGTGCCTTGCTCAAAGGCCGAACACCTACAATGGCTAATTCACCCTTAATAAGGTTATATAACTGAGGTAATTCATCAATCCAGTATTTTCGTACAAAACGACCTAATCTGGTTAATCGAAAATCATTCTTTGGCTTTCCTTTTTCATTATAACCATTCATCCCAACCACATATTCCTGAAGATACTCGGAATACGGATACATTGTTCTTATCTTGAAAACCTTTAGTTCTTTACCATCTTTTCCGATACGCGTCATAGGTATAATTAACCTATCAGAACCTCCAGGTTCAGATTTGGGTAAATCAATCTTCATTACGCAGAGATGCAACGAACCATTAATACTTCTAAAATCAATAATGGTAAATCCTGCATTTACAAGACGTCCCATTGTTTCAGCCTTTGATTTAGAATTCCCGGGCTTAAATTCTATAAATTTCTTTGATGATTGATCAACGTTACAAAATAAAATACCACCATCCTTAAGTAAATAGTTTAGCTGGTATAAATAACTCTGACCATCTTCGAATGTTAAAGGATTGAAATCCACCAATACATTCAATCCTGATTCAGACAGAGTTGATTTTGGTTGATTTAATCTTCTTACAACTACTTTTTCCTGAGTTATTGAGGCATTTTCAGTTATAAAAGAATAGACTTCTTCACCATGACTTTTAATTAAATCATGTAAACTACTCCAACCATATCGATTCTCGAGTCTTTTAGTTGAATTTTTAAATTTAGAAGCCCCACCTGATGCCATCTCCTCAAATATTTATCCAATTATACTCAAATATAAAGGATTAAGTAATAATTAATTGATAATATTTTAGGAATGTTTGATGAAACCTATAACTTCTTAACTTTTTTACCGGCAGCATTTACATCAACATTATCTTTGAATTCAATGATACCCGGCACCTTATAGGCTGTTAATTTTGATGCACAATGCTCTTTAATATCATTAGTCGTTAAATATTTATATTCTTTATTCAACACTACAACAGCCTTAATTCCTTCCCCTAAAAATTCATCAGTAACTGCCTCAACAGTGCAATCAATAACACCAGACATGCCAACAATCACCTCTTCTATTTCTTTCGGACTGACTCTTCGTCCTCCAACTTTAATAATCTCCTTCTTACGTGCGGCATGATAAATAAAACCCTCTTCATCAACGGTAGCTAAATCACCTGTGTGTAACCATCCATTTCTAATTGCAGTATTGGTCTCATCTTCATCCATATAATACCCAAGCATTACATTATCCCCTTTGGCAATGATTTCCCCAACAACACCGGGTTTCACCTCTACACCCTTATCATCTACAACTTTTAATTCAACAAAGGGAATACCTTTTCCCAAAGATCCTGATTTACTATCTAATAAATCAGGGGGAAGAAATGAAAGTCGTGCAGTAGCTTCTGTCTGTCCATACATTACATAAAACATGGTTTCAGGTTTTGAATCCCTGAACTCCTTAATAAACGTTGTATGTAATTTACCTCCAGCCTGAGTTACATATCTTAATTCCGGAAAAGAAGTATTTTTAAACGAATCAGATTTTCGTAAAAGAATTTGAAAATGACTTGGAACACCTGCAAAACCGGTACATTTATATTTATCCAGATCACTTAATACAGACCCTATAAAGATAAATGTATTATTCAGAACTATCTTACCTCCAACCTTAAGATGAGTATGTAATAAAGATAGGCCATAACAATAATAAAATGGCAGAACAACCTCCATTATATCACTTTCCTTAAGTTGCAGATAGCTAATAATTGATTTTGTATTGGCAATTAAATTTTTGTGTGACAACATCACACCTTTAGGCAAAGAAGTCGATCCTGAAGTAAAAATTATCTGAGCTAACTTATTCTCATCAATTGGCTCTTCTGCCCAATTCAGGTCAATTTCCAATGAAGTTATTGAACTAATAAATTCTTCACCCCAAATTAAATTATCATCCAGTTTTAGTCTTTTACAAACCTGCTTTACCATAAAAACATGATCTGTCTCACATATACTTTTTATGTAATGGTATTGATCAGCCTCTATAGCCGGATTTAATGGAACCACCACATTACCCGACTTCATTATAGCTAAATAACTTATAATAAAGAAAGAGCTATTCGGCGATAATAAGAGAATTTTTTTATCTGCTCCAACATTCTCTTTCAACCAGTTTGATAAAATAAGAACTGACTTAGTAAGGTCAGAAAAGCTAAGCTCTTCAGACCTTCCCAAAACAAATAATTCTCTATTATCAGTATGTTCCGAAAGTAAATAATCAACACAATTCATTTTACCAAGTCAAAAGTTTAAAAAGCCCCGATAGCTATCGGGGAAAGGCAAAAGATGATTAAATCAGCCTGATCAATTCCGGCCTATCAATTGATTAACATGGATAATCATGAATAGGAGGACGACGCAAATAGTCTGTTGTCTTTTTCTTACGCTCGAAATTCTTAAATATCTTTATTACAGCTTCTTCTGATAGATTCATTGCAGGAGCCACTTCTGATGCTGTATATCCGTTTTCCCAACCATACCATAACAAATCCATATCTTCGAATGGCATTTGGTAAAAGAATTCTTCCTGGGTTTGCTCAGCTGAATAGGTATCGGTTGTTGGAGTACGATCAATAATTTCCTGCGGAACACCTAAATAACGGGCAATTTCATAAACCTGAGTTTTAAAAAGATTACCTATCGGCATAACATCCGCACCACCATCACCATATTTCACAAAGAAACCTTGTTCCACCTCATGTTTATTAGGAGTACCTATAACAGCGTAATGCAAAGCCTCGGCATGATAATACAACATGGACATTCTGCTTCGTTGCTTAAAGTTTGAAGCAGCTACTATCTGTAAGTATTCATTCATTGGCAGACGCTCACTTTTTTGAGATCCATCGGCAAAAATAACAGTAACATGAAATACAGGTGGAAGATTTTTTCTGATCAATTCTTCAGGAATAACAATCTTCATCTTATCCGTTAATGGATTAAACTCAGGAATAACCCTTTTTACAGCTTCATCCCTTCTTTGGTAACATTTAAAACCATCCAAAGCACCACTGATATTTTCCTCAATTACCTTTACTCCGAATTTAGAAGTCAATTTCTGTGCAAACTCCTTGCTATCTGGACTTGAATCTTTCTCAGGCAACATCACTCCCAATAAATTTTCAGATCCAAAAGCCTTAGTCGCTAAAGCTAAAGTTACTGAAGAATCAATCCCACCACTAACACCAATCACGCCACCTCTTCTTTTTAATACCTGATGAACATCCTGCTTCAGTTTAGAACAAATATCATTGATTGTTTTATCAATATCTTTAAGCTTAATTATATCTCTTGAGAATTTTTCTTTCATTGTATATGAGTTTAAAGTTTTCTGTTACGTACAACTCCCTTGATTAACATCCTTTCATCCAGGGGCTGATAGTTTTTGATATATTGGTTATATAAAATCTGAGTCGACAAAATACCAATCAATGCCATGTTATCAACCTCAGTAATCAAACCACCTTTATTAAGTTTGATTAATAAAGATGCAACAGTATTCGGATTGAATAATCCTGACTCCAGTATAGAAGACGGATTAAGATATTTATCTATTAATTCTTTTCCATGTGTCATTATTGCACTTGCAACAGGAGCACGATAGGCCTGCTTGGGTCTTTTAACAATTGAATCCGGTAACCTGCCTTGCATCATTTTTTTGACAAGGTATTTCTCATTCAAACCTTTCAATTTAAAATCATCCGGTAAAGCAGCACAAAACTCAATTATCCGATGATCCAGGAACGGATATCGACCTTCTACAGAATTGGCCATTGCTACCCTGTCGCCCTGTGAAGAAAGCAAATATCCCGACATAAAGACTGTTGACTCAATATACTGAGCTTTTTCCAAAGTACTATAACTTGATACTCTCTCCACAATACTTTCAGAATATTCTTTTACTGGATCATATTCATTGATAACACTTTTCAAACCTTCCGAAAAATGAGTACTCAGATTAGTCCCATTTTTCCATCTCAATAAATGAGAATATACAGGTGAATCTGTCTCCTTCAGTTTATAACCGAAAAACATTTTAAGCATTGAAGGAGATGCATCTCGTAACTGTGGTATATATGGATAAAGTTTTTTTAAGAGTAACGATCTGTATTTAGAATCCGGATACTTTGCCCAAAATTGCCTTACAACAGCTTCTTTAAAGATATTGTATCCACCCAGATTCTCATCAGCTCCTTCACCCGTAATAACAACCTTAATATCACTTTCCCGAACCAAACCTGATAATTTCATCATTGGAATAGGGGAAGTCCGGAATAATGGAGCTTCCGAATGCCATATGGCCCTTTCCAATAAATCAGGTATATCTGAATCATTGGTTGAGATAAAATGATGCCTGGTTTTAAAATAATCTGATACTTCTTTTTGATAGCAAGATTCATCAAATGTACCATCCTGAAATCCAATGGAGAATGTATTAAGATTATCAGGCTGTACTTGCTTGATAAAGGAAGTGGTTACACTTGAATCCAATCCTCCGCTTAAATAAGCTGCTACCGGAACATCAGCTCTCAAGCGTAAATCAACAGAATCTTTAAAAAGAGCTTCAAACTCATCCACAGCATCATTTATGTTTCCTTGAAATTTTTTCTGATAAAAATCTAATTGCCAGTATCTTTTAATTTCTGTTTTTCCTTTTGAATATAAAAGAGTATGCCCAGGAGGTAATTCATGTATACCTTCAAAAACTGTATCTGGAGAAATGGTTGTCCAGAAAGTAAATGTCTGTTTTAATCCTTTTAATGATATTGAACGATCAATACCCGGATATTCAAATAGTGATTTAATTTCTGATGCAAATACAAAACTATCTTCCAGAAGATTATAAAACAAAGGACGAATACCCACCCTGTCACGAGCCATAAATAACTCTTCTTTCTTCTCATCCCAAATAGCAAAAGCAAACTGCCCATTTAATTGCTTCATGCATGATTCTCCATATTCTTCATACATATGAAGCACAACCTCAGTATCGCAATTTGTTTTAAACTGATGCCCTTTTTGCTTAAGTTGCTCCCGAAGTTCAATATAATTAAAAACCTCACCATTATAGGCTATCCATAAACTGCCATCTTCGTTGCTTAATGGTTGCTGACCACTTTTTAAATCAACAATACTCAAACGCACGTTACCCATCGTACATCGATCAGACAGATGAAGCCCCATCTCATCCGGACCACGATGATTGATCCTGTTGAGCATTCGATTTATTAAAATCTCATACTCATTGAGGTCTTGGTTTGAATTATAATTTATAAATCCGGCAATTCCACACATAGATTGGTTTATTTGAATAAAAAATGAGTTAGTCCATGCACTAACCCATTTTTGATATCTTTCAGGATAATTTAACTGGCAAGAGACATTTTACGTCCCACAAAATCCGCAATCCGCTCTACACTTCCAAAATTCTCTTCTTGCAACTCTGTATCATCTGTCACTATTCCAAATTCTGACTCCAGGAAATTAATCAATCCCAGTAATCCCATTGAATCGAAAATTCCTTCATCAAATATCATCGTATCATCATTAAAAGAGTTCACATCAGTGAATGTAGTCTCAGCAATAAATTCTTTAATCTTATCTTTCATTTCCCTTATTATAAAAGTTAATTATATTTTTCATAACTCTGTGTTAAAATACAAAAAGAGAAAACGTAATGTTATACTTCTTTGTCTAATCCCTCAAATTATTGGATTAAGGTAAGTTTTGAAGGTGTTAAACATCGTAGTTAAATCTCAAAAACAATTACAAGTTAACGTCCTCAATAAGAAGCCAATTAATATTTAAGTAATTAAAGATTCAGTTTAAATATTTAAACACTGAGTTACATTCCTAATCTTCCCCTCTTTTCTCACCAAAAACATCAACAATATAAGTGATATATTTTCGCTTATGGTTATTTAATTTATTTTCAAGATGTGTAATAATTACTCTTTAGACCATATTGGTACCCATACGAATATCCTCTCTTCCTTATGGGTAAACCGTTAATACAAAGAGTAACATTACTCATTTTCATTAGATTCTCACTTTGTAAAACATTTAGAAAGACTTTTTTGGGTGTGTAATTATGTCTGACTGCAAGAATATTAATATCTGAAAATTTAGAAAGTAATATGGCATCGGATACCAAACCTAAAGGAGGTGTATCAATTATAATCACATCATACAATTGTTTTAATTCTGTAAATAATATATTGGTAGCATCACCTGCAATCAATTCTACAGGATTTGGTGGAATTTCACCCGTCATTATAATATCCAGATTTTTTATGGTAGTTTGTTCAATCAGATGCTTTCGACTTTCATTTAAATGACCATTAAGCAGAAATCGACTCAAACCATGATTATTCTCCTTCAAATTGAGAGTACTATGTAAACTTGGCTTTCTTAAATCAAACCCTAATAAAATAGTTTTTTTACCCAACTGAGCATATGATATGGCTAAATTAGAGGCACAAAACGACTTTCCTTCTCCCGGCAAAGAAGAAGTTATCATAATTGTCTTGCACCCTGAGTTTGAATTATAAAATTCAAGTGATGTACGAATACTTCTATAAGCCTCAGCAATAGCAGACCTCGGGTTTTCTATAGCTTCTATCCCTTTTATTTTTTTTGATTGTTGAGGTACAGATCCAACAAGAGGTACATCAAACCCTTCCAAATCATCCTTATCCTGAATTTTATCATTTAAAAATACAATTAGTAATATTATGCCTGTTGGAATAAATAGGCCCAGAAATACAACCGTGAAGGCAATTTTTAATAAATTAGGTTGTATTCTTCCCTTGGGAATTGCATATTCAATAATTTCATTATCTGGCAAATTAGATGCTTTAGCCAATTGAGCATCCGATCTTTTTTGTAATAAGTAAGTATACAACTGTTCATTCATTTCAAAATTACGCTGAATATCCAATAATTTTTGCTCAGTTTTAGGCAATTTCCTAATCTGATAACTTAGATTCATAATTCTATTATCTAAATCCTTTAACTGACTATTGGTTGTATTGATCAGACTCTTGGTAATTTCTGTGATCGAGTTTTTAATAGTTGATATTCTACGGTCAATACTTTTTATATTCGGATTGTCAACACGGGAGTTAAATTGCAGACTTGCCTTTTCTGCATTTAAGGTTGATAATTCAGCAATTTGTGACATTAATGTCGGATCCGAAACATTTTGAGAAGAAGGAGCACTTATCTGCTGACTGGCATCTGTATTGTTTTGAATATAGTCAACCAAATAATTATAATAATCCAATTCCTCCTGTAAATTATAACGTTGAGTTTCCAAATCCTGAGATTGCTGGATAATCATTTGACCCTGCATACTCACATCCATTACTTCATTATTGGATCTGAAATCCTGCAGTACCATTTTTGCATTCTCAAGAGAATCTGTTACACCAATTAACTGATTATCTATAAAACTGATTTTATTATTAGCTATCTGATTTTTCTTTTCCAAGGTATAAGTTACCGAATTATGAGCCAGTTTATTCAGAAAATCCATTCCTTTCTGAATATTATTTTCAGTGATTGATATTTCGTGTATTGAAGAACCCTGTACCTGCCTGATACTTAATCTGGATTTATAACTGGAAATCAATCTACCTAATGAATTAAATTGAAAAGAATAATCCATACCAATATAATGTTTCCGCTTTACTAATTCATCCACAGGTAAAATACTGAAAGAAAAACCTGTTTCATTGATCTTTTCAAAGAAAGAAGCTTTCCTCTTATATTCATTATCTCCTTCAATAGTTAAATAAAACTCCTTATCATTAATAAATTTAACATGAAAAAGATGTGAACTTAAGCTCGTTTGGGTTGTATCTACAATTACCTTGAAAGGTGATTCTTTATAAATTTCTGTTGTTAATAACATCCCGGACAAAAAATATGAAACTGAGAAATCCAGCTGCCTGATCGTTTTCTCTACCTGATTGGATGAAGTCAAAATTATTAACTGGTTTTCAATATTACTTTGCCAACCAAGTTTAACTCCAGACAACACATCTTCTTCACTTCCGCCAATAGAAGAACGGTCATTCTCTCCTCCTGAAATTAAAAGTTGAGTACTAATCTGGTAAATTGGTGTTGTAGTTCGATAAATGTATACACCACCTGCAGTAAAAATAATAAGGAAAAGTGGAATCCAATACCAATATTCCAGAGCTCTGAATAGAATTTTTCGAATATCAATATTATTATGATTTAATTCAGTATTTATCATTTTGTCTGTTAATTGTTTGCATTGTTAATAAACTGAGTTTGATAAAATGTATACATTAACAATACAGTATTTAAAAGAGTTAATGTCATTCCAATAGGTATTTGACTTAAATTCAATGATTTCAATCTTCTTGGTTCAACATAAATTATATCTCCTGGTTTAAGATAATAATAAGGTGAAAACATTATTTTTTCATCCAGTGTATTGATCACAATCATTTGTTGAGTTTCTCCATCCTGCCTGATCAACCTTACTTTTTTGCGATTAGCAAAATCAGTCAAATCTCCGGCCATACTTATAGCTTCTAATAGATTTACCTCTTCTGCATATAATAAGAACCTTCCTGGATTTGTAACTTCTCCAATAATAGTTATATTATCATTTAGTAATTTAACATTTACACTACTTTCTTCAATAAATTTGCTTACTGCCAATTGAATTTTATCCCTTACCTGATCCAGGGTTAAATTAGCTACATAAATTTTACCAACAAAGGGATAATTAATGGAACCATCCAACTCAACCCGATAACCAATTAAACTGGCTGCCATTGGGTTATCAATGGTATTATTTGTACTACCCACATCATTATTTAAGAAGGCAGAGGTCCTGGAATCTAAACTTGTGACTCTAATATATAAATTATCATTGGGTTTGATGAGATATGACGTTTTCTCAGGATTATAAGCACTCTCAATTCTATCAAGCTCTTTAGCCAATTCTCCTTGCAGATATATTGATTTCTTCAATGGCACACAAGAACTCATTATTAAAAGGTTAATAAATATTACAATGTTTTTCTTCATAATTCAGGTTCCTTAAAAAAGAAAATTTAATTCTATTAATAGATTTCTCAATTTATCTAATTAAACAAAGATAAGTTCTAAGGTTCTATTTTAATCAGTCATTTAACAATGTTGGTCAAAAAAACAAATGATAGGCAATTTTACGCACTCTCTTTCTACAATAAAGAATCCATTGATAAACAATTTAGTCATAAACCAGCAAAAAAAACAACAATTCACATTAAACCCTGAATATGTACACTTTACACTCCAACAACATCAATTCAAAATATATTTTCGAACTTTCTTTTTTGTTGACATTTTCTATTGATTCAACCTTTCAAATAATACATTCGTCATAAACTTAAATACAAAATCAATTTAAAAAATGTATTTGTCTAATGCTTGTAATATATTGCGTTTATGGAATCTTTGTCATAATGATTTTTCAATAAGCACCCAAAAAGGTTCATGTAAAACTTTGAAACTAAATTCAAGTTTTACGTTTTAAAAATAAATAAAATCCGAGTGTTTTTTTGAAGTAATTATTTTATCATTTTAAGAAACCCGGAATAAAAATTTAAACGATTGCAGGTATGAAATCTTTACTATTAAAAGTATTTAATGGTCGGATAGTATCCCCTTGGTTGATTCTGCTAATAGATCTTAGCATAGTAGCTAACGCTTTTATAATATCATATATTGTCAGGCTAAATGTACTTTTATCATCTTACTCAGTCTCCGATTTAACACTAAGTTCTCTTTGGGTTCTCTTAATCTACCTGTTGTCATTCCTTATATATGGGTCCTTTAAAGGTATAATCAGACACAGCAGTTACAATGAATTTAAAATAATGATAATTACCAGCTTATCTGCATTTTCATTTCTGTTTGGTTTAAATTACATTATTGAATATTTCAATTTAAACTGGATTTATATTTCCCAGCTTGTTTTGATAATGCATTTTTCGCTAACAGTTATTTTAACAATAGGATTCAGAATGATTGTTAAAGAAATGTATGGTTTCCTGACTAAAAAACAAGCATTTGATAATGTTCTTATTTATGGTGCCGGGGACATGGCACAGATTACAATGGAGGCTATTAAAAATGACAAAGAAAATCATTACAATGTTCTAGGCTTTATTGATGACAAGGTTTCAAAAATTGGAATACAAGTTAATTCCTGTCCGGTAATATCATGGAAAAAAGCACTTGAAACAGGTAAAAGCAGAAATGTTCAAATTATTATCCTGGCAGTCAGAAATATAAGTGTTCAAAAGAAACATGAAATATCGCAAGCCTGTATTGATAATGGTTGGAAATTAAAAGTGATGCCTTCTGTACAAAATTGGGTTAATGGAATTTCCAATGAAAAACAAATCAGGGATATTCAGATTGACGATATACTTGGCAGGGATGAAATTCAATTAAATCTCGGCAAAATTATGGTTGGGCTAGATGGGAAAGTTATTCTTGTAACTGGTGCCGCTGGATCAATTGGATCTGAAATAGTTAGACAACTATTGCGATTCAGTGTTCAAAAGATTATCATGCTGGATATTGCTGAATCAGCTTTATATGATCTGCAACAAGAACTCATTCTAAGTCATAGCGATGCTCCCTTTGATGTCGTTCTGGCTGATGTAACCAACAGAAAAAGGATTGAAGATATTTTTCAGCTATATAAACCGGATATAGTATTTAATGCAGCCGCCTATAAGCATGTTCCCTTAATGGAAACTTATCCTTATGAAGCAATCCGTGTTAATATAGGAGGAGCTAAGCTATTAGCTGATTTAGCTGTAAAACATAAGGTGCAAAAATTTGTTATGATTTCAACAGATAAGGCGGTTAACCCGACCAATGTGATGGGTACCTCCAAACGCATTTGTGAAATTTATATACAAGCTTTGTCCCAGCTTAAGAATATCGAAACAGCATTTATCACTACCCGATTTGGAAACGTATTAGGATCAAATGGTTCTGTTGTACCTTTATTTAAAAAACAAATAGCACAGGGTGGACCAATTACAGTGACACATAAAGATATTACCCGTTATTTTATGACCATTCCTGAAGCTTGTCAATTAGTACTGGAAGCAGGTTTTATGGGCGAAGGTGGAGAGATCTTTCTATTTGATATGGGAGAGCCGGTTAAGATTGTGGACCTGGCAACTGAAATGATCCGTCTATCAGGATTAAAAGTTGATGAAGATATTAAAATCACATATACCGGTTTACGTCCCGGAGAAAAGTTATATGAGGAGCTTTTAGCCTCTAAAGAAAACACGCTTCCAACTCACCATGATAAAATAATGATTGGCAAAGTCAGGAAACATGATTATGATACCGTAAATAAAAAAGTTAAAGAATTACTATTTGCCTTACAAATTGAGAATAACAATCTACTGGTTAGCAGAATGAAAGAGTTGGTTCCTGAATATATTTCTCAAAACAGTGAGTTCAGTAAATTAGATAAACAATTGGAAAGTAGTGAATTGTAGATGGTGAATGGTGGATAGTGGATGGTGGATAGTGGATGGTGGATAGTAGATAATGATTAGTTGTTAATGTATTATAATTACCTAAATATATTCTGGATAATATTAATACCTGATCATAATCATACCAGTTTGACCTCAAAGATAAATTGAAGCGATAATAATCAGATCGGCATAGTAAAAGCTGCACCGATGTTATGAAATTTAGTGTCATTTTTCATTTCTTTAAACATTGAACTACTCCGTAGTTGTTATATTCTATACTTAAATCCGTAATTGTTTTTAACCACAAATTACACAGATTTCACCAATTAAATTTTATGGTTTGCTTAATCTATTAGATCGTTAGACTTCTAGATTTTAGACCACTAGACTACTTTCAAGATACTCTTTATCGATTAAATAAATAAATTAAGTTTAAAATTACATTGTACTAAAAACCAATGTATTGCAAAGGTTTAAAGAAGTCTTAAAAATTGACTGTAATAGCCGTGGACTTTAGCCCTCGGTATTTGTAAAGCAGCAAATCCGTCGCACACAGAAACCTGAAATGATTTTCGATATACGATTTATTATTTATGATGTGTTATTTTTAGGATTTGAGTGTAGATAAGTTTAACTGTTAAATTGTTAATTTGGTCTTTTTCTATGGTATTAATGATCAATTGATATAATATACTCTTCATAAATGTGCTTGAATAAAATCAATAATCGTTGAGTTTAATTAAAATGCTGTTCGAATAAGCCTGAATGGATGACTGTTATTGCCGGTGGCTTTAGCCCACAGTATGAGTCGAGCTATAAATCCGTCGCACAAAGTAGCCAGCTTTGCCGATTAACACTATTGCGACGTCAAGTCTGATTTTATTCACACCATTACTTCTGTCATCAGTTAT
>NZ_JBNGOX010000026.1:0-77604 GCF_050589785.1 Carboxylicivirga caseinilyticus
TCAATTCAAATCGTCACGCTATTAAAAATCGCTACAAGTACGACTAACAAAGAATTTCAAAGATCGTTTTTTAATCTTAATCGCCCACTAGTGAAAACTGCTAATACAGAAAGAATTGTTAGGGACTTTGTAAAAGAACAGGAAGAAAAAGTAAAGCTACACCAGAGTCTTATCAATGAATCCTACTGGCAAATGGCCCTTCAGGTTCAGAATGAAGATAGTCTTTTAGATTATTTTAGTCTTTTATTACAACAACATTCCATTTATCAGGAATTACAGTCATGTAAAGAACCTCTATTTAATGATTTTTCAGATTTTGAGTTTCTAAAAAAGGTAAGAGAGTCAGGTGTTTTAAAAGATAAACTACTTCTTAAACAAGTTGATGAATTATGGAAGTTATTTCTTGCTTCACAATTAGGATATAATAAAATAGAAGAACAGCGAGCAGATATACTCAAACAATTATTTGAATTAAACCAAAGAACTCAAAAGGCCTGGAGAAAGAATGATTCTCTTTGGATGTATTATCAATCAAATATATTAAATCTGCATTCAGGGTTGAAAAAACTGGTTTTGTCATCAAATGATTTTGCTACTCAAATGGGCTATAATAATTACTTCTCTTTAATTCTTGAAGAAAGTAAGATGAATGAGCTGTCTTGGACAAATATGATAGCATCAATTGACAGTATAACGCGATCAGATTACATAGTAATGAAAAAAGAGTCAGAGAAATTTCTTTGTGACAGTTTAGGTTTAAAAAGAAATGTACTGACATTTAAACATTATGATCTGTTATTTAAACAATGCAGGTGGCCAATAAATTGGCATAAAAGTATTAGTGTGGATGAATTAAAAAATCAAACCAATAAACTTTTTCTTTCATATGGATTAGACCTAAAGCACTATGTTGATAAGAGTAATATCTATTTGGCAAAGAACGACTCAGTTGGTCGTTCAATCGTTCTTAACTGTGATAATTTCTATGATATAAGATGCTGTTATGCTTCATACAATACTGAACTTGATAAGGTCTTATTTATGACAGAACTTGGTGAGGTTGCAGCTTCTGCAATTATTGATGAAAGTGTACCCTATTTCTTGAGAGGACCTAACCATGTAGTTGAGAGCGTAATGCGAAATTTATGGGGTAATTTACCATATATTTCTGCAGATGCCCGGCGGGTATTGCATCTAAATAAGCCTGAATTCCAAATTGCATTTAGTACAGATCATTCATGGTATTTATACAGATTAAGATATCTTTTGGTTATTGCTCAAATGGAACATGAAGTTTTGGATAATCCTGACCAGAATTTTACAAAATTGTATTGGAGTTTAGTTGAAAAATATATGCTTATTAAAGTGCCGGAAAGACTCCAAGATGACTACTGGGTCAATGATCGTAATCTCATGTTAATGGATGGATCAGTTCAATACGAATTGATGGGAGCAATTCTCGCCGGGCATATTTGGCATACTATGACAAACGAAGAGGATGAGAAATTGATCGAATTACTTTGGTATTCGGCAAGTGATATTGACATGTATAACAAGATTGAGGCATTAACGAAGGAGACTATTAATCCAGCATTTATTAAAGGACTTTATACAGAGGAGGGATGATATGGGAAATATAAAGTTTCATTTTCAGTTTTGGGTAGTTTACATCACATTAATTGCGGCTCTTGTCAGTCTTGAAGGAAGTTTTCCATTTACTTTTTATTGGATGCATTTCTTATTGGATTTACCCGCAATTGCAATTTGTGCTTATCCTTTAACCTATTGGATTTATTTATTATATGGTTCTAAAAATATTTATTTATTAGGAGGTTTGGCTTTGTTCTTTTTAATCATTGCCAGTATTCTAAAGCTTTTTACAACTTATTACTTATTCTACAATATTTATTTGCCAAATGAATTGGCTCCGGATAATCTTTTTTCCTTGGAGCAGTTTGCAAGAAACCTGTTTTGGGTTGCTTTACCTTCAGCTTTATTGTTGTTATTCAGGTTAAATAAAAGTTGGATTTTTCTGCAGAATGAGCGATCTGAACTCCTAAGGTATCGTTTAGAGGCAGAATTGCAGATGCTTAAATCACAATTGAATCCGCATTTTCTGTTTAATGTGCTAAATAACTTGTATGCTCTTGCATTAATCAAGTCAGAGAAAACACCTAATCTGATAGCACGACTGTCAAATTTATTCGAGTATATGCTTTATCAAAGCAATAAATCGGTTGTGACCTTAGGAGAAGAATTAGAATTAATAAAAACATATATTGAACTACAGGAAATGAAATATGGAAACAGGTTAAAAGTATCTGTTAAATATGATAAGCATGCTGTTAATTTAAAGGTAGCTCCTCTATTGTTATTTCCTTTTGTTGAAAATTGCTATAAGCATGGTTGCAGTAATGACCCCATTAATCCTAAAATTAGTATTGAAATTCAAACGAATGGGGATCGAATTGATTATTTTATAGAAAATACAAAACCTGGTAATACCAATTCAAATAGTCCGAATCAAAAACACGGATTAGGAATAAAAAATACAATCAAACGATTACAAATACTTTACCCAAATAAACATAGTCTTGATATCAAAGATGACGAATTTTCTTACAAGGTTCATCTTAGTTTAATCGGGAATCCGTTAAATGAAAGAAAAATTGACAAAAATGTTATTTGGGATACAAACCTGGCACTAAATTGAGATATAATGAAAACTTTGTGTTTAGTAGTTGATGATGAGCCATTGGCACGACAATTAATACGTGAACATATTGGTAAGATACCTGGTTTTGAATTATCAGGTGAATGTAGTTCTGCGATGGAAGCAATGGCCTTTTTAAGAGAAGAGCGTGTTGATCTAATTTTTTTAGATATTCAGATGCCTCAAATAACAGGTCTGGATTTTTTAAGAACCATCGTAAAAAGACCCAAAGTTATTATTACTTCAGCCTATCGAGACTATGCTTTGGAAGGATTTGATTTGGATGTTATCGATTATCTTTTGAAACCAATCACTTTTGATCGTTTCTTTAAATCGATTACCAGGTATTGTCAATCAAATCAACCTGGTACATTAAATGAAGTTATAGTAAATGATAAATCTGCTCAGAACTTTTTATATGTTCGGGAAAACAAGCGATTTGTTAAAGTTGTGTATGATGATGTGCTTTATGTTGAAGGGTTTAGTGAATATGTAAAGATATATACTACCGAAAAGAGAGTAATAACAAAGCTATCGCTTTCATGGATGGAAGATCAGCTTCCTGAAGATAAATTTATTCGTATTCATAAATCATATATAGTGGCTTTAAATAAAATTGATGCCTTTACTTCCGGTTCAATTGAAATAGGAAGTAAAAAATTACCAATAGGTAGAAGTTTCAAGTTTAGTGTAGCTCATGTTCTTAATTTGGGAGTGGTGCAGTAATAAAGATAGTTTGGAGTTGTTGTGAATATTAAAAGTAAATTGGCTTATTTTGTACTTACTCATTAAAAGCAAAGTATCCAATTTCATTTATTGGCAACATGACTAATCTTAAAGGAAAAACAATAAACCTAAAAGGACAATTATATAACTGGGATATTCCAATGGTAATGGGTATCCTTAATATTACACCCGATTCGTTTTTTGATGGAGGCCAATATCAGCATAAGGTTGATATTCTTCATCGTTGTGAACAAATTTTAAAAGAAGGAGCTCAGATAATCGATATTGGAGCTTATTCAACCAGACCAGGGGCAGAGAATATATCGGAAGCAGAAGAACTTAAACGACTTACGACCTCATTAGAATGGATAAGAAAAGAATTTCCGGATATTATTATTTCAGTTGATACATTTCGATCGTTTGTAGCAGAAAAAGTTGTTTGTGATTTTGAAGTAGATATCATTAATGATATAGCTGCAGGTGAGCTTGATCAAAAAATGTTTAAGACTATTGCCCGTTTAGGGGTTTCTTATATCATGATGCATATGAAAGGAACACCTCAGAATATGCAGGAGAATCCACAATTTACGAACCTCATTCAGGAGGTGAGTTCTTATTTTTCCAGAAAGGTTGAAGAACTAACATGGCTTGGTGCAAACGACATAATTATAGATCCTGGGTTTGGATTTGGAAAAACGCTGGATCATAATTATCAGTTGCTGCGCGAATTAAAGCAATTTCAGCTTTTTGAATTACCTGTTTTGGTTGGAGTTTCCCGTAAGTCAATGATTTATAAGTTACTTGAGTTAGATGCTGCACATGCATTAAATGGTACATCTGTTATAAATACAATAGCTTTATTAAATGGAGCCAATATTTTACGAGTACATGATGTGAAAGAAGCGGTGGAATGTGTTAAATTAGTGCAGCAACTTCAAAATGCTTAAGATTAGATGACATTTTTAGAAATTCGATTAATAGATCTTGTAGATATAGTACTTGTAGCGTACCTGATGTTCCGTATCTATAAACTTATAAAAGGTACAGTTGCACTTAATATCCTAATCGGAATCTTTGCTTTCGTCTTATTATGGCTGTTAATAAAGGCCTTTAATATGGAATTATCTGCCAGTATTATGGATAATTTCGTAAATGTTGGAGTATTGGCATTTATTGTTGTGTTTCAACAAGAGATAAGACGATTTCTTATTTTATTGGGATCAAAATATAACCTTTCATCGAAGTTTTCGCTTGATAAAGTTTTTATGAATGAATCCAAAGGAATGATGGATATTTATAACATACCTGTGGTCAGGGCCTGTGAAAATCTTACCAAGACGAAAACCGGAGCACTAATTGTTATCTCAAAAAATTCAGAACTAATTGATTATGTACAAACAGGTGAGTTGATTAATGGGGTTATCTCAACTCAATTGCTCGAAAATATATTCTTTAAAAACAGTCCTTTACATGATGGTGCTGTAATTATTACCCGAAATAAAATAAAAGCAGCTGGTTGTATTTTGCCGGTATCACAAAACAGGAATTTACCGAAAAAAGTAGGCTTGCGACACAGGGCTGCCATGGGTATTACTGAGGCAACAGATGCCATGGCAATTGTAGTTTCAGAAGAAACCGGGAGAATTTCATTTTTTAGTAAAGGACAAATGGAAATGGGCGTTAGTCCTGATGAATTAAAAGAACTTTTATTGAATAATTAACGTAAGGCTAATTAATTGATACAATACTGGGTTTAATGAAGGTGAAAGATAAAATAGCAATTAGTGGAGCTACCGGCTTTATTGGCAAAGAATTAGTTAGTTTTCTTGAGAAAAATGGCTATGAGGTTGTGAAATTGAGTCGTGAACTATTGCATGAACCTTCAGAATTAACAAAGGCGATAAATGGATCAGACGCTGTAATTAACCTGGCCGGTCATAGTATTGCAGGCAGATGGAATGAGAAAGTGAAGAAGAAAATTCTTTACAGTCGTTTGAATGTAACACGAAGAATAGTTGATGCAATAGAAGCAGCAGTTGATAAGCCCAATGTTGTTATTTCAGCTTCTGCAGTTGGAATCTATGATACTTTTGAAGTTCATGATGAATTCTCAACAAATTATGCGAATGATTTTCTGGGTGAAGTTTGTCAGAAATGGGAAGAAGAAGCTTTGCGATTAGGTCATTCAAAGGATGTTCGTCTTTGTTTAGTTCGTTTGGGAGCCGTGTTGGGTAAAAGTGGAGGAGCATTTCCAAAATTAGTGAAGCCATTCAAATTTGGTTTAGGTGCGTCAATGGGAGACGGCCATCAGGTATTTCCAATAATTCACATTCAGGATGTATTAAGTAGTATTTGGTATTTACTGAAAAGAGAAGCGTCAGGAGGTATTTATAACCTGGTTGCCCCTGAAATGATATCTAACCTTGAATTCAGTGTAGCATTAGCAGAAAAACTAAAACGCCCTCTTTGGCTGAAATTACCCGAATTTCTATTGAAGTTGTTATTAGGAGAGGGTGCTGTTATTTTATTGGAAGGACAGAAGGTTATACCTAAAAGAATGTTAAAGGATGATTTTCATTTTTCTTTTCCAACGCTGGAATCAATGCTTGACGATCTTTGTTAAAACCATCAACAATCTATACAGCATAAAAAAGGGCTATCTTTTCAGATAACCCATTATTCAGTTTTGTTTTTTATTACGATCTTGGATGAAATTGTATTAAAGTATTCTTTAAATACTCTTTATCAAGATGAGTGTAAATCTCAGTAGTAATAATAGATTCGTGACCTAACATTTCCTGAACAGCTCTTAAATTAGCACCACCATCAATTAAATGTGTAGCAAACGAATGACGGAAAGTGTGCGGACTAATGTTTTTCTCAAAACCTAACTTTTTAGTAAGGTTTTTGATGATTGTAAAAATCATTACCCTTGATAATTTCTTTCCTCTTCTATTTAGGAATAGAATATCTTCGTCATCATGATTTATCTTAAGATTACGACGATATTCACTCAGGTAAAGATTAATTTCTTTAATTGCCTTAGTACTGATTGGAACTAATCTTTCTTTGTTTCCTTTTCCTTCAATTTTAATAAAACCTGATTCGAAGAAAAGATTTGAGATTTTAAGGTCAATTAATTCTGAAACACGAAGACCACAGCTATACAAAGTTTCCAAAATAGCTTTGTTACGTTGTCCTTCTGGTTTCTTGGTGTCTACAGCACTGATGATAGAATCAATTTCCTGAACAGAAAGAATATCTGGTAATTTTCTTCCAATTTTAGGTGATTCTAATAATGCAGTTGGATCTTTTTCTACTTTCTCTTCAATTAAAAGAAATTTATAGAAAGATTTAATGCCACTGATTACCCGGGCTTGAGTTCTTGGACTGATCCCCCTATTACCAATCCATTCCATCATTTCTTTAAGGTCTGCAAGAATGATATCTTCAGGACCTTTTTTCAACTTCTTATCTTCAAGGAAGGTCACCAGCTTGGTGAGGTCAGTCACATAAGCGTGAATGGAGTTTTCCGATAAACCTTTCTCGATTTTAAGATAGTTGCGAAACTCATTAATTTCTGATTCCCAATTCATAATTTTTTAAGTTTATTACAGTTTCCCAATTGTAAGTATAACCAAAAATAAATATTACAGTAACAAAGATCAAATATTTTACTAAAAATTACTATTATAAATATTAAAAACTGTTATTGTTAGGTGTTTTAAGTTTTATATTCCAATAAACAATCGTAATTTTGCGGCATTAATATCAAGAGGTATTATATGAACATACTTATAATTAATGGTCCAAATCTTAATTTATTAGGCAAACGAGAGCCTGGTATATATGGATCGGATACTTTTGAAGATTATTTTAATATTCTTCTTGAGAAATTTAATGGTGTTGATTTAGAATATTTTCAATCTAATCATGAAGGCGAAATTATCGACAAGCTTCATGAAAAGGGATTTGAAATTGACGGTATTGTTTTAAATGCTGGTGCGTTTACACATACGTCATTAGCAATTGCCGATGCCATTTCTGCCATTAAAAGTCCGGTTGTTGAAGTACATATTAGTAATGTATTTAAAAGAGAGGCAGTAAGGCATCATTCATTTATAAGTCCGGTATGTATGGGAAGTATATCAGGCTTTGGTCTTGATTCATATCGTTTAGGAGTTGAGGCTTTATTGAGTATTAAATCAAAATAATTGTTACAATTAAATATAGAATTTTATTAATTTTTTGGATCGAGCAGGGGAAGGGCTGGATTCAATATGTTTAAATAGTTGCATACCTCCAGAAAAATTTAATTATGAAGAAGTTTACGAAAATTGTTGCTACAATTTCAGATCGTGATTGCGAAGTTGACTTTTTAAAGCAGTTGTATAAGGCTGGGATGAACGTTGTTCGTTTGAATACCGCTCACCAGGACTTCGAAGGTGTTAAAAAAGTAGTTGATAATGTGAGAGCTGTTTCTGACAAAATCGCTATTTTGATTGACACTAAAGGCCCGGAAATTAGAACTTCAAAATGTGAAGGTAACCTCAAGTTTAAAACGGGTGATGTTGTTAAGGTTAAAGGCGGAATTGAAAATGAATCGTCTAAAGAATGTATCTATGTAAGCTACGAAAGCTTTGTTCAGGATGTACCTGTTGATGGTGATATCTTGATTGATGATGGTGAAGTAGCTCTTAAAGTTAATGCAAAAGAAGGTGATGCATTGGTTTGTACTATTACCAATGATGGTGAAGTTGGAAGTCGTAAGAGTGTGAACGTTCCAGGTGTTCGTATTAACTTACCTTCCGTTACTGAAAAAGACAGAAATTTCATTAAGTATGCAGCTGAGATCGGAATTGACTTTGTAGCACACTCTTTTGTTCGTAATAAGGAAGATGTTTTAGAAGTTCAGTCTATTCTTGATGAGAAGAACAGCCCGATGAAAATTATTGCTAAGATTGAGAATCAGGAAGGTGTTGAAAACCTAGAGGAGATCTTAGAGCATGTTCACGGTATCATGGTTGCTCGTGGAGATTTAGGTATTGAAGTTGCTCAGGAAAAAATTCCTGGAATTCAGCGTCAAATGATTCGTGCTTGTGTTGAGGCTAAAAAACCGGTTATTGTGGCAACTCAGATGTTACACACAATGATTAAGAATCCTCGTCCAACACGTGCTGAGGTTACAGATGTTGCAAATGCTATCTATCACCGTACTGACGCAATCATGTTAAGTGGTGAAACTGCTTATGGTAGTTATCCTATTGAGGCTGTTAAAACAATGTCAAAAATTGCCAAAGAGGTTGAAGCTGCCAAAGATTCACGTAACGATATTCCTGTGCCTAAAAACGAAGCTGAAGTTACAGCTTATTTGGCAGATACTGCAGTTAATGCAAGTAAAACATTGGATATTAAAGCCGTGTTAACTGAAGCTTTAACAGGAAAAACAGCTCGTTATATTGCTGCTTTCCGAGGAACAGCTCCTGTATACGCATTGAGTCACTCTGCTGAAGTTGGTCGTCAATTAGCTCTTTCATATGGTGTTTATCCTCGTGTTATGGAAGAAGGTGCTGATAGCAACGATATTCTTAAGAAAACCCTTAAAAAACTAATGAAAAAAGAAGTTTTAGAAGGAAATGATTTGGTTGCCTATTTAGGTGGAAGTTTAGGATTTGGTGGTGGTACCACTTATCTTGAAATTATCACAGCTGATGCTTTACTTAAGAAAATTGATGGAGCAAAATAATTATCACAGATATTAAAAGGAGCGCCATTCTTACGAATGGCGTTTTTTTTGATCATTTTTAAATTTTATAAAAAGCTGATAAGCAGTTGTTGTTGGATTTAGTGAAGTTAATTTTTTAAATGATTTTGAAAATAGGTTTGCATATAAGAAAAGAAGAGTTACCTTTGCATCGCTTTCAGAAAAGGACATTCTTAGTGATCTGACGAAAGTCTTACTAGTTAAGGGGTACAGAAGAAAGCAATTGAATTTCAAATGTGAAGTTCGACAAAAAAAGATGTTGAAAGATATCTAAACTGGTCTGGTAGTTCAGCTGGTTAGAATGCCGGCCTGTCACGCCGGAGGTCGCGGGTTCGAGTCCCGTCCAGACCGCTAGTTTAGAAAGAAGATTTTGTGATAATCCAAAAGAGGGTCTGGTAGTTCAGCTGGTTAGAATGCCGGCCTGTCACGCCGGAGGTCGCGGGTTCGAGTCCCGTCCAGACCGCTTTCTTTGACATTATCATTTTAGGTCTGGTAGTTCAGCTGGTTAGAATGCCGGCCTGTCACGCCGGAGGTCGCGGGTTCGAGTCCCGTCCAGACCGCAATCTTTTTTAAAACATCTTAGGTCTGGTAGTTCAGCTGGTTAGAATGCCGGCCTGTCACGCCGGAGGTCGCGGGTTCGAGTCCCGTCCAGACCGCAAAAAGGGAGCAATTTGCTCCCTTTTTTGTTTTAATAATTATTCTTTTAAACCAACACGGTTTTAGTAATCAATCGCTCTTTGATAAATTCAGGTGTCCTTACTGGTTTACCTGAATCTGCTTTGATAAATGCAAGAGTTACCATCGCCTCATTAATTAGCTCACTATTTTGGTTAAACGTTCTGTAGGTAAAGGCTAATTTAATGTTTAAAATGTTCTCAACCCTAACTTCTATACTTAGGTTGTCATCGTAAAAAGCAGGCTTAATAAACTTAAAATCCATGTTTATAACCGGCATGAATAATCCCTTCTCTTCAATAGCAGAATAAGGAATATTAAGTGATCTGAAAAACTCCCATCTCGCATTTTCATAGATACGCGCATAATTGGAATGATGAAGAAACTGCATTTTATCTGTTTCTGCATAACCAACTCTGTGGTGGTGGATATAAGAATTGCTTTTTAGTGATGACTGCATTGATGATCTTCTTTGTTGTTATGACTTGAATGAGAATCACACACTATTTTTGAGTCAATGGCTTCACCTTTAATGTACGATTGAATAACATCTTCAATCGGACCAGAACATCCTCTTATTACGCGGATATTGGCATTATTTATTTTGTTAACTGCTCCCTGTCCCATATTTCCTGCAAGCATAACAGTTACACCTTTATTTCTAAGTGTACCGACTATGTCGGTCTTACAGCCACATCCATTGGGTGAAGGAACTTCTTCGATATCAACAATTTTATTATTGTCAACTGTAGCTATGCTAAAATATTGACAATGTCCAAAATGATCATCTACTAAATTGTCTTTAGTTGGAATTGCAATTTTCATAATCTGTATTTTAAATTATTCACTTTGTATATCTTTAATCGCAATAGCCTGACCTTTGATTAATGCTTCGGCTATTTTTTTATGTGCAGAGGTAATAATGCGACCAAATGTTTGACGACTAATATTCATTTGTTTGGCAGCTTCTTCCTGATATAATCCCATAAAATCTGCCAGGCGGATACTTTCATATTCATCGAGAGTTAACTCAATTTCTTCAATATCTCTTAAAGGTACTCCTGCAGGTTTATAGTAGGTTATGGTTGGTTTACCACAAATATGTCGTTGCGTCTTTTTTCTTGGCATATGCTCATTATAAAATCATGACAAATATAAGCATATGCTCATAATATACAAATGAATATGCGTGTTTAAATTTGAAGGTTATTTGTATCTGGTATAAAATGAGCTAACTAAAGAAACTGAAGTGTACCTTTCCGTATTTTTTTACTTCCTTAAAATAAGGATGAGATTCAAATGTTTTTTTATCCGAATGTTCAAGAATGAAAATTCCATCTTCTTTCAGTAGGTGCTGTTTAAAAAAGTGGTCAGGAATTGTATCGAAATTTTTTAAGTCAAAAGGAGGATCAGCAAATACAAGATCGAATTTTTCACTCGTTTTTTGGAGGTATTTAAAAGCATCAGCCTTTAAAATTCTAATGAACTGATCAATTTCAAGTTCTTGTATTGTTTTCTTGATGAATATATAATGGTTATAATTTAATTCAATAGTAGTAATGTCTTCACAACCTCTCGAAGCGAATTCATATGAAATACTACCAGTGCCAGCAAATAGATCCAATACTTTCAATTCTTCAAAGTTTACACGGTTAACTAAGATGTTGAATAAACTTTCGCGTGCTATATCTGTAGTAGGACGAGCTTTAAAGCTTTTGGGTGGTGAAAATCGTCGGCCTTTTAAAAATCCACTAATTATACGCATATCGCTAGATTGAAAAGATTGTGATGCTCTTGTTTAACTTGTTCCTTTATCTTTAATGTATCACTAAAATTAAAGTGAAAAGATGAATCTGTGATTTTAGTGTTTCTTAAATAATTTTTAAGAGCTACATAATTAGGATTTTGTCTGTCGTAAATACCGTGTAAGTGAATTTTTGTATTATCGGTTGACATTTTTAACTGTTCAAATGCAAAAAGAACAAAATAGACAAAGTCGTTGGTATTAGTAAATTTAAATGAATTGCATAGTTTGAGTGATCTTGATTCCATAACAACAATATCAAAAAAGTTTTGATGAAGATTAATGTGAATACTATTCTCCTGCTTTTGATTTTGAGCAGATAGCAAGCACCCTTCAACAAAAGGTGAATATTGCTGATAAAATGATACAGAATCAAATTGGTTACTTATCAGGTAATAAAGAAACTTAGGGATTGCAAAAATATTCCAGGCATCTGCCATTTTTATTTTTTGATCCTTTAGAATCCAATCATCCGTTGTTATACTATGATTTAAATTGTATAATTCGCGCTTTTTTGCAGGATCATATAAGGCTGATGGAACTAATGTTGCATAAGGTGTTTCTATCATGAATAATACCTTCTTATAAGGTAAATTCAGAAGTTTCTCTGTGATTAAAAGCTCCTGCGTTTTAATATGATCTGTGCTTGTATCTCTGAACGGAATATCTGCGTAGGCAATATAGGTATTCGTTACAGGATCAAGAACACAAAAAGAAAGTCCATCCGAAGCAGATCGGATGGACAAAAAATAAGAAGTTGTAATGCTTTCGTCGAATGACGGAGATACAACGTATGTTTTGGTCATATTACTATTCCCAGTTACCAGCATTATTGTTAGCTTCCTCTAATGAACCTACTTTAAGTCCAGGATATTTTTCAAATTTCTGAGTCTTGTCATTTAAGTTGATAATTTCCTGTTCTTCAAGTCCTTTTAGATAAATGTTGTTGTGTACTTTAGCTTCAAATACATGAACTTTAACACCTGAACCTGTTTCAACAACTCCGGCTCCCATTTCATATTTTTCGCCGTCAACAAAAGGAATAAATGGTAATGAATCAACCGAATATCCTACTGGAAATAAAGAGTCTTTAACACTAACGCGAATAGTGTCCCTTGTAATTATGCCTAATGCTAAAGCTTTTACTTCAGTCATACCAGCCTCCAACATACTGTCGGTTAAACTACCTTCTTTCATAACTAGCGGTAGTGAATCGTTTTTGATAAAATTAATCAAAGTGTCGAAGCTTCCTGTATATTTGTTGTAAACAGACTTGTACGCAACCTGTGCATCGCGCATAAACATCAACTTTTCCACATTAGCTTTCTTTCTCAATTCATGAGCATCCTGAAAGCGGATTGGTTTTTGAATACTCTCAACACACAAATAGCCTAAAGCAATAATAGCAACTGTAAGGACAATCTGAATCACTGTTTTCATTATCTTCGGAATTTTGTTTTAGTTTGAATGCCCCAAAGTTAAAAAAAAAATCAAATTATGATTTTTTGTGAGGCTTTATATACAATAAAAATGCTAAATAAACATATAAGTAACTTAATTAAGGAAGGGTTTCAATTCGAACCAACACCTTCTCAAAGCAAATTGATTGAAGGTTTAGCTGATTTTGTTGTTTCGGAAGAAAGTGAAAGTGTCTGTCTTATAAAAGGATATGCAGGAACAGGTAAAACAACTTTAATGAAAGCATTCACTGATATGCTAAATCAGTTGGAAATTCCGTTTCAGCAGATGGCTCCAACCGGAAGAGCTGCAAAAGTATTAAGTAGTTATACTGGAAAACCTGCATATACTATACACAAGCAAATTTATAGACGGGAATCATCCAATAACGATTTTAGTAATTTTCATCTAAACTATAATAAATCAAAGGATGCAATTTTTATTGTTGATGAGGCATCAATGATTTCCAATAGTAGCTTGGAATATACATCCTTTGGGTCTGGTAGGTTATTAGAGGATTTATTGAATTTTGTTTTTGGCAAAGGGAATTGTAAACTTATATTAATTGGAGATATCGCTCAGTTACCTCCTGTAGGTTTTGATGATAGTCCGGCATTAGACAAAGATAACCTGCGCAGCCTTGGATTAAATGTTCATGATTATTTTTTAAGTGAAGTAGTTCGACAGGAGGGCAATAGTGGTATTCTTCATAATGCAACTAAGCTGAGATCTAAAATGGAAGAATCTTTTTTTGATCTTGGATTCCCCGAATTGGAAACAAAAGGATTTGTTGATTTTAAAAGAATTACCGGTGAAGAACTCATTGATGAATTAAACTGGTGTCAGGAACATTACGGTTTGGATGAGACATTGGTCGTTTGTCGTTCTAATAAAAGAGCAAATCTTTTTAATAAAGGCATTCGAAACAGTATTTTATACCGGGAAGAAGAATTAACCTCTACAGATCATTTATTGATTGTAAAAAACAATTATCATTGGTTGAAAGATAGTAAAGAAGCTGATTTTATTGCAAATGGTGATATTGCAGAGGTTGTTCGAATCAACGGCTATGAGGAATTGTATGATCGACGATTTGCCAATGTAACATTAAGGTTGACTGATTATAAATATCTGGAAATTGATGCAAAAATTGTTTTGGATGTTTTACATACCGATACGGCTGGTTTTTCAAAAGATGAACAGGAAGCCTTCTTTAATACAGTAATGGAAGATTATCAGTTTGAAAGATCAAAGCAGAAGCAATATGAATTATTGAAGCAGAATCCTTATTACAATGCTCTTCAGGTAAAGTATGCTTATGCCATGACTTGTCATAAATCGCAAGGTGGACAGTGGAAGGCTGTTTTTATTGATCAGGGTTATGTGCCAGAAGAACAAATGGGGAAAGGGTATTTTCGTTGGTTATATACAGCGATTACCAGAGCTACAGAGAGGGTTTATCTGGTTAATTTTAAAGATGACTTCTTCGATGATTAAATCAAAAAAAACTCCGCTCAAGGCGGAGATTTTTTGATTATCTTTTAGAATTAAATTCCTAAGTCTTTTACCATGTTTGCAATGATTTCATCTGCTTTTTCGTTAGCAGACTGGAACTCATCTTTACTATTCATGAGTACCTGAACTTCAAAATAGAACTTAATTTTTGGCTCAGTACCTGAAGGACGAACAGATACTTTATATCCTTTTTCGGTGAAGAATTGTAATACATCAGAAGTTTCAGGTAAATCAATTGCTACATTTTTGTCCTCTAAAACATATTGCGCGTTTAATTTCGAATAATCTTTAATGATACTTACCTTGTCGCCACCTAATGATTGAGGCGGTGTAGTTCTGAAATCTTTCATTAGTTGTTTGATTTCATCTGCACCACTCTTGCCTTCACGAACAATATAAATCATTTTCTCCTTTGAGAAACCATATTCCATGTAGATGTCCTGTAAAACTTCATACAATGATTTACCATTATCTTTTGCCCATGCAGCAATTTCAGCTGTAATTGTAATGGCTGCAACAGCGTCTTTGTCACGAACATAGTCGCCAGGAAGGAATCCATAAGATTCTTCACCACCACAAATGTATTTTTTCCTACCTTCTAATTCGCGAATGACTTTTGCAATCCATTTAAAACCTGTGTAAACATCAAAGTATTCAACACCACTTTTAACCGCGATTTCTTTTAAAAGCTCAGAAGTAACGATTGTTTTAACAATAAACTCATTGCCTGTTAAACGACCTTGTTCTTTCCATTTTTTAAGAATGTACCAAGTCAAAAGGGTAGCAGTTTGATTACCATTAACCAATACAAATTCTCCTTTATCATTTCTTACCGCAATGCCCAAACGATCACTGTCAGGATCTGAAGCCATAACAAGATCAGCGTTTGTTTCGTTGGCTTTGTTAATAGCCATTTCAAGAGCAGCAGGTTCTTCAGGATTTGGTGAAACAACTGTTGGGAAATCTCCGCTAACAACATCTTGTTCCGGAACGTTAATGATATTTTCAAATCCACATAAACGTAATGCTACAGGAATCATTTTTACACCAGTTCCGTGAATCGGAGAGTAGACAATTTTAATATCCTTGTTGCGGTTGATAACTTCCTGGTCTAAAACCAAAGATTGAACTTGTTTAAGAAATTTGTTATCCATTTCTTCACCAAGAATTTCAATCAAATCTTTGTTTCCTTCGAATTTAATATCAGCAACAGAAGTAATTTTATTAACCTCGTCAATAACATTTGTATCATGAGGTGCTGTTAACTGAGCTCCATCGTTCCAGTATGCCTTATAACCGTTGTATGCTTTAGGGTTATGAGAAGCCGTGATAATAACACCACTCTGGCAACCCAACTGACGAATGGCATACGAAATTTCCGGTGTTGGACGTAGATCTTCAAATAGATATGCCTTGATTCCATTGGCACTGAAAATATCAGCAACAACTTCTGCAAATAATCGGCTGTTATTACGACAATCATGTCCGATAACAACACTTATCTGATCAAGATTTGAAAATTCAATGTTCAAGTAATTAGCCAATCCTTGAGTAGCAGCTCCAACTGTGTATCGATTCATTCGATTTGAACCCGGCCCCATGATACCTCTTAAACCACCTGTTCCGAATTCTAAATCTTTATAAAATGAATCAATAAGTGCAGTTTTATCTTCATTGTCCATCATTTTTTTGATGGCATTCTTTGTTTCTTCATCGTAAGCTCCATCCAACCAGGATTGTGCTTTTTCTACTACTGAATTTAATACGTCCTTTTGCATCTTTCTTTAATATACAGTGTGTTAGATTACTGATTAATGTTTGCTATACATTCCTTTAAACTGTCTTTCCAGTATGGAATATCTACATTATAAACTGTTTTGATCTTTGATTTATTCAAAACACTATAATGTGGTCTTGGTGCAGCTGTTGGGTAATCTTTACTTTCAATAGGTTTAACATTACAGGTAATATTAGCTATCTCGTGGATCGTTCTGGTGAAATCGAACCATGAACAAACGCCTTCATTACTATAATGGTAAATGCCACTCTGAAAAGAAATTTCAAAGGTAATGTCTTTTTCTATAATATTCAGAATGACTTTTGCTAAATCTCTGGCAAAAGTAGGGGAGCCAACCTGATCAAAAATTACATTTAGATCAGATCTTTCTTTGCCTAACGTTAACATGGTTTTTACAAAATTATTTCCAAACATTGAATACAACCATGATGTGCGCAGTATGATCGAATTAGCATTTGCATTCATCAATGCCTTTTCACCAGCTAGTTTGGTTTTACCATAAACTGAATTGGGAGATGTTACATCAATTTCAGTATACGGCTTATAGTTTGTGCCATCAAAGACATAATCAGTGGATACATGAATTACTTTTGCACCAATTTCAGAAGCGCTTTTACCAATTGTTTTTAAAGCCTGATGATTTATTTGATCGGCTAAGGCCTGATCACTCTCCGCTTTGTCAACTGCCGTGTAAGCAGTGCAATTTATAATGTAACTATAAGAATCAGACGTAATCTGGTTTGTTAAATCAGTTTGATTGGTTACGTCAAGCGATTCTATGGTTGTAAAAGTAAATTCCGCTTTATCGAAATTGGAGTGAAGTAATTTTAATTCACTACCTAATTGTCCTTCTGATCCAATTACTAATATCTTTTTCATTTTTAAACAAAGTTATGTTCTGCCTCCTTTAGAATAGGTAGAATATTATCTTTCTGAGATACGATGACTTTGTCTGTAGGTATTTTCCAGTCTATATTTAATGCAGGATCATTATATGCCAGACCTCTTTCTGCTTCACGATTGTAATAATTATCGCATTTATACATGAAAAGGGCTGTTTCACTTAAAACCGAAAATCCATGAGCAAAGCCTTGTGGTATAAAAAACTGAATTTTGTTTTCGGCTGTTAGTTCAATCGCATAATGTTGACCAAATGTTGGAGATTTTTTTCTCAGGTCAACAGCTACATCCAAAACCTTACCTTCTAACACCTGAACCAATTTAGACTGAGAAAAAGGAGCCAATTGATAATGCAATCCCCTAACAGTACCATAACATGATCTTGAAATATTATCCTGAACAAAGTGTGGAAGTACTTCATTTTCAAAATATCTGGATTCATTGTATGATTCCATGAAAAAGCCTCGGTCATCAGCAAAAATCTGAGGCTGAATAATTACCAATCCTGGTATATGTGTTTTTTTTATTTCCATTTAAAGTTGATTGAATTGCAAAAATAACAATGCTGATTTAATTGTACATCATTACGGGGAGTTTCATCATTATTTTGCTATACGAATCAGATATTTTCCGTACTCGTTTTTCTTTAATGGTTCTGCTAATTGTAATAATTGGTCTCTATTTATATATCCTTTATTAAAAGCAATTTCTTCAATGCAGGCAACTTTCAATCCTTGTCTATTTTCAATGGTAGAAATAAAATTACTTGCTTGTAATAAACTATCGTGTGTGCCTGTATCGAGCCATGCTGTTCCCCTTCCAAGTTTGCTTAATTGCAATCTCTTTTCATTTAAGTAAAGCATGTTTAAGTCTGTAATTTCTAATTCGCCACGTTTTGATGGTTTTAAACTTTTAGCCTTCTCAACAACATCATTAGGGTAGAAGTATAAACCGGTTACGGCATAGTTTGATTTGGGTATTTCTGGTTTTTCTTCAATAGAAGTTACCATTCCTGACTGATCAAATTCTGCAACTCCGTATCTCTCCGGATCTGTAACGTAATAACCAAAAACTACTGCTGCATCTTCTGTTTTTGATACTCTTGAAAGTGTTTCGCTAAAAGCATAGCTATAAAAGATGTTATCCCCCAGAACCATTGCAACGTTACTGTCCCCAATAAACTCTTCCCCAATAATAAAAGCCTGAGCTAAACCGTCAGGTGATGGTTGTTCTGCATAACTAATTTGTAAACCAAGATCAGAACCATCTCCAAAGAGATTTTTGTATAGAGGCAGGTCGTGAGGGGTGCTAATAATCAGTATTTCCTTTATGTCAGCCAGCATTAAAACTGATAGAGGGTAATAAATCATTGGTTTGTCATAAACAGGTATGATCTGTTTTGAAATACTTTTAGTTGCAGGATATAATCTTGTGCCAGAACCACCTGCCAGGATGATGCCTTTTCTTTTATTCATAGGATTTAGTTTAATATTTTATTTTCTTGTCCAACCTTGTTTAAGTAAACCATCAAAATATTCAATGGTTTTAGTTAGACCTTCTCTTAGTTGAATTTTAGGTTCCCAACCATTTAATTCCTTTTGAGCAAGTGAAATATCAGGTTGGCGTTGAGTTGGGTCATCAGCTGGTAGAGGTTCGAAAGATAGTTTAGATTTTGAGTTAGTTAATTCAAGTATCGTATTTGCCAATTCAATCATTGTGAATTCATTCGGGTTGCCAATGTTAACGGGACCAACAAATTCCTTGCCTGTAGCCATCATTCTGATCATTCCTTCTACCAAATCATCAACATATTGAAAACTGCGGGTTTGTTTACCATCACCAAAAATAGTAATGTTTTCACCTAAAAGTGCCTGTACAATAAAATTTGAAACCACACGTCCATCCTCAGGATTCATCTTAGGGCCATATGTATTAAAGATTCTGATGATCTTTATATCAACATTATTTTGTACGTGGTAATTAACAAATAAACTTTCTGCACAACGTTTACCTTCATCGTAACAAGAGCGGATTCCAATAGGATTCACATTCCCCCAATAGGATTCCGGTTGTGGGTGGATTAATGGATCACCATATACTTCGCTTGTCGAAGCTTGAAGGATACGGGCTTTAATACGTTTGGCCAGACCTAACATATTGATCGCTCCCATCACTGAAGTTTTTATTGTTTTGATCGAGTTGTATTGGTAATGCACAGGTGAAGCGGGACAAGCCAAATTGTAAATTTCATCAACTTCAATGAAATAAGGGTGAGTAACATCGTGACGAATTAATTCAAAGTAGTGATTGTCAAGCAGATGTACTATATTGTCTTTAGCGCCTGTAAAGTAATTGTCCATACAAATCACTTCATTGCCTTCACTTAATAATCTTTCACATAAGTGAGAACCAATAAATCCAGCCCCTCCTGTTATTAAAACTCTTTTTTTCATTGAAGATATTTAAATCACTACTTTTTAAAGTAGAATGAATATTAATTGCAATATTATGAAATTAAATAAAAAAAGTCTGGAAAAGATTTGTCCAGACTTCTTATTATGGGAATAGTTTTATTAACGACCTATACCATAGTAGGTAAATCCATTTTCTTTAATTTCAGCAGGGTCGTAAATATTACGGCCGTCAAAAATTACTTTTTCATTCATTAATTTTTCCATCACCTTAAAGTTTGGCATTCTGAATTCAGGCCATTCCGTGATTAATATTAATGCATCAGTATCAATTAATGCATCATATTGATCTTTACCATATTCAATGGAATCACCTAATATTTTATGAGCCTCTTCAATTGCTACAGGATCGTATGCTTTAACTTTGGCACCAGCTTCTATTAAAGCCTCAGCAATTACCACAGATGGCGCCTCGCGCATATCGTCAGTTTGTGGTTTAAAAGATAGTCCCCACATACCAAATGTTTTACCTTTGATATCACCAAAATGGCTCATGATCTTTTTTACAATCACCTTCTTTTGATCATTGTTTACATCTTCAACAGATTCTAACAATCTTAATCGGTAATTATATTGTTGTGCTGTTTTAATTATTGCTTTCACATCTTTAGGAAAACAAGAACCTCCATATCCAGCACCTGCATAAATGAATTTATTACCAATTCTTGAATCAGATCCGATGCCACGACGAACATTTGAAACATCAGCACCAACTATTTCACATAGGTTGGCAATGTCATTCATGAAACTGATTTTTGTTGCAAGCATTGCATTAGCTGCATATTTTGTCATTTCTGCTGATGGGATATCCATGAAAAGAATCGGATGGCCATTTAACACAAATGGTTTGTACAACCGTTGCATTATTTTTTCTGCTTTTTCAGATTCTATTCCCACAACAATTCTATCCGGTTTAAGAAAGTCTTCAATGGCATTTCCTTCTTTTAAGAATTCAGGATTAGATGCAACATCAAAGTCAATTTGTACACCTCTTTTTTCTAATTCATCCTGTATCGCAGCTTTAACTTTTTTAGCAGTCCCAATCGGCACAGTACTTTTGGTAACCACTACTATATGATTATTAATATGTTTTCCTATCTCGCGGGCTACAGATAATACGTGACTTAGATCTGCGCTACCATCTTCTTCTGGAGGGGTGCCAACAGCAATAAAAACTGCTTCTGCACCTTCAATACTGTCTTTTAAACTTGTTGTGAAATGCAGTCTGTCTTTTTCTACATTTGAAAGAACCATTCTGTCTAAGCCTGGTTCATAGATAGGTATTATACCTTTTTTAAGTTTTTCAATTTTGTCCTTATTTATATCAACGCAAGTTACATAAATACCTGTGTCAGAGAAGCATGTTCCTGTAACTAGTCCAACATAACCAGTCCCTATAATTGAAATTTTCATAATTCTTATTTATTCTGTTTAGAAATAAAGTTGATTGAGTATTGATCTTTCAATCTTCAAAAATAGAAAATATTATATGAATTGAACAGTCTAATATTGTGGATTCATATTTGATGATGTAAAAGTGGTAGATAATCAGATGTCTGAGTAATGAGTGATGGTTGAGAAAATATTTGGATGAAACTTAATATATGTGGTTTTTAATAATATAAACATCTTGACAAAAATTTATTCTCCAATTATTTTTAATACTTAGCTTAAATTATTGGCTTAGAAAGTTTTTTAACTCAGAAAAAGTTAATAATTTTGCACGGATTTTTACAATATAATGTCTAACTACTAGTTATTTAACGATTTAGAGAAATGGCAGAAGAAAAAGAAAATGTTCAGGAGCCTGTAGAAAATACTCCTGAAGTAAACGAAACTCCTGTTGCTAACGAGCCAGTTGCAACTGTTCCAGCTGATGATTTTGACTGGGATAGCTATGAAGCAGGTGATGTATTAGGCGCTGGTGCATCAAAAGAAGAATTGGCTAAAATGTATGACGAAACTTTATCAACTATTTCTGAAAAAGAAGTAATTGAAGGAGAAGTTATCGCATTAACAAAACGTGAAGTTGTTATTAATATCGGATTCAAATCTGATGGTATCGTTAGCCGTAACGAATTTCGTTACAATCCGGAATTAAAAGTTGGCGATAAAGTAGAAGTTTACGTTGAAAGTCAAGAGGACAAAAAAGGACAATTAGTTCTTTCTCACAAAAAAGCAAGAGCATTACGTTCTTGGGATCGCGTAAACGAAGCTTTGGATAACGATGAAGTTATCAAGGGTTACATCAAGTGTCGTACTAAAGGTGGTATGATTGTGGATGTATTTGGTATTGAGGCTTTCTTGCCAGGTTCACAAATTGATGTTAAGCCTATTCGCGATTACGATATGTATGTAGGTAAAACTATGGAATTCAAAGTGGTGAAAATCAACCCAGAATTCAAAAACGTAGTTGTATCTCATAAAGCACTTATTGAAGCTGAACTTGAGCAGCAGAAAAAAGACATTATTTCTAAGCTTGAAAAAGGTCAGGTTCTTGAAGGAACCGTTAAAAACATCACTTCTTATGGTGTATTTATCGACCTTGGTGGCGTAGATGGTTTGATTCACATTACTGACCTTTCTTGGGGCCGTGTGACTCATCCGGAAGAAATTGTTCAATTAGATCAGAAATTGAACGTTGTAATTCTTGATTTCGATGATGAAAAGAAAAGAATTGCATTAGGTTTGAAACAATTGACTTCTCATCCTTGGGATTCATTGGATTCAGAGCTTAAAGTTGGTGATGTAGTGAAAGGTAAAGTGGTTGTTATGGCTGACTATGGTGCATTTGTAGAAATTGCTCCAGGTGTAGAAGGTTTGATCCACGTTTCTGAAATGTCATGGTCACAACACTTACGTAGCGCTCAGGATTTCTTGAAAGTGGGCGACGATGTAGAGGCAATGGTATTGACTTTAGATCGCGACGAGCGTAAGATGTCTCTTGGTATTAAGCAATTAAAAGCTGATCCATGGGAGAAAATCGAAGATGTATATGCTGTTGGAACTAAACACAAAGCATATGTACGTAACTTCACTAACTTCGGTGTGTTTGTAGAAATTGAAGAAGGAATTGACGGATTGATCCACATTTCTGATTTATCTTGGACGAAGAAAATTAAGCACCCAGCAGAATTTACTGCAATTGGTGACGAAATTGATGTAGTAGTTCTTGAAATCGACAAAGAAAACCGTCGTTTGAGTTTAGGTCACAAACAACTTGAAGAAAATCCATGGGATGTATTCGAAACTATCTTCACTGTTGATTCAGTTCATGAAGGTACTATTGTTGATATTTTCGACAAAGGTGCTGTAATTGCATTGCAATACGGTGTTGAAGGATTTGCTACTCCACGTCACCTTGTAAAAGAAGACGGAGCTCAGGCTAAAGTGGAAGAAAAACTTGATTTTAAAGTGATTGAGTTCAATAAGGCTGCTAAGCGTATCATACTATCGCATTCACGTATTTTCGAAGATGTACAGAAAGATGAAGAAGTAGCTGCTAAGAAAGCTCAAACTAAAGCCACTAAAAAAGGTGTGAAGAAGTTGAATGATAACTTAGAAAAAACTACTTTAGGAGATATTTCTGAATTAGCTGCCTTGAAAGATCAATTGGAAGCTGATGAGAAATCATCTAAAGAATAGTTATTACTAAGTTAAAACGATAAGAATGGACTTTAAAATTGATAAATTAGACGGATTTACATTGGTTCAGGTTTTGAAAGAAAAGTTGGATACGCATATTGCACCAACGCTGAAATCAGAGTTAGTGTTACTTTCGGGTAATGGTGAGAAAAATATTCTGCTTGATCTTGGAAAGTGTAATTATTGCGATTCGTCTGGTTTAAGTGCCATTCTTGTTGCTAACAGACTTTGTAAAAATGCCGATGGGGTATTTGTATTAGCAGGATTACAGCCTGCGGTTGAGAGATTAATCTCGGTTTCGCAGTTGGATTCTGTTTTAAACATAGCCCCGTCATTAAATGACGGAACTGAAATGATACGTAAAGCGATTGATTCGAACTAATTCGATGAGTAGCTTTTCAGTAACCATTTTAGGAAGTAATTCAGCATTACCAACATCGGATAGATATCCTACCGCTCAGATACTACGTGTATCTGAGCGTTTTTTTTTGATTGATTGCGGTGAAGGAACACAGATGCAGTTGAGGAAGAATAAGATTAATTTTTCCAAAATTCATCATATTTTTCTTTCTCATCTACATGGCGATCATGTTTTTGGTTTAATGGGTTTAATATCAACTTTTGGATTATTGGGTAGGAATAAAAAACTTACTATTCATGCACATCCAGATTTGAAAACATTATTAAAACCACATTTGGATTATTTTTGTGAAGATCTTCCGTTTGCCATTGAATTCAATGATCTAACATACGATTCATCTAAAGTTATTTATGAGGATAAAAAGGTGACTGTTGAGTCATTTCCTTTGTCTCATCGCATACCTACTTGTGGTTTTCTTTTTAAAGAGAAAGAAAAGGAACCAAACATTCGTAAGGAAGCCATATTCAAATTCAATTTAGGTATTGCCGATATTGTATCAATAAAGAATGGGAATCCATATTTTGATGAGGATGGGAGAGAGGTTAATCAGAAAGAGTTAATTATTCCTGCGCCTAAAGCACGTTCATATGCTTTTTGTTCAGATACAAAATATTTCAGAAAAATCATTCCTGTAATTCAAGGCGTCGATCTTTTGTATCATGAAGCTACCTTTTTGCATGAATTAAAAAGTCTTGCAAAATCGTCTAGTCATACAACTGCACATCAGGCTGCCACAATAGCAAAGGATGCTGCTGTTGGTAAGTTACTAATTGGACATTTCTCCAGTAGATATTTCGATCTTACACCTCTTAAGGAAGAAGCCTCTGCAGTATTTGAGAATGTTGAGTTAGCCCTGGATAATAATGAGTATTTTATCGATTAGATAAGCGTTTAACTTTCTTTTGTAAAGGAAGCGTCGGCTAAATCAACTACCAGGGTATAACCAATATTACTGATTCTTAGATATAGCTTTTTAGCACCTTGTACTTCCAATACTTCGCCAGTTATACCTTTTAGTGGCCCTGATGTAACAGTTATTGTCTGACCTTTTTTAAGTTGGTCTGTTTCGACATCAAAATCCAATTGATTCTCTATGGTGCGTCTCATGGCTTCAATATCAGAATCAGGAATAGTACAGGCATGTCCTTTATAGGATACATAAGCAACCACACCATTTGCTTCAAATACTTTACGGTAATCTTCTTTGAGGATGTTTACGAAGATGTATGAACTGATTACTGGCATTTCAACCCATTTCTTGCGATCGCTCCATTGACGAAGGATTTTTTTCATGGGAAGATATGCTTTAATACCCATATTGGTTAATTGTTCCAATACCTTCTTCTCAGCTCTTGACTTGGTATAAAGGGCATACCAGGTGTATTTCTTCTTATCGTCCAAAATAGTTCGTGTATGTTTGTCGCGAAGGTAATAAATTTGCCTTTTTTGACATGATAAAACAAAAAAAAGAGCACTTGTTCAATGCTCTTTTTTGTTAGTTTATTATACTCGATTAACTTCTTAATTTGTCGGCCATGGCTACACCTAATTGCCAGCAGGCTTCGTATTTGTCTTCTTTAAGCGAGTGTTTCTCTTCAACAGGTTCAGCAACAGCTTCCCATTTTAGTGACTCCGCTGCTTCATTTAGTTTCTTAACTGAAGCCCCGGCCCATGTGTAAGAACCAAGTATTCCATAGTAGTGATTAGTTACGCCCATATGTTGAAGTTTTGAAACCAACGCTTCCATGTTAGGATGTAATTCATTGCTATACGTTGGACTTCCCAAAATAATTCCTTTGAATTTGAAGATGTCTGAAATTATGTAGGATGGATGTGTTTTACTTACATCATAAACTCTTACATTTTTAATCCCTGATTCAGCCAGTGCTCTCGCAGCTACTTCAGCCATCTCTTCGGTATTACCATACATCGATGCATAAGCAACAACAACGCCTTCTTCACCTTCATATTGACTCCATTGATTGTACCAATTAATCATTTGAGTAATGTTTTCGCGGTATATTGGTCCATGAGAAGGGGCAATCATTTTCATTTCTAAGCTACCTAATTTTTGAAGTGCTTTTTGAACAGGATTTCCATATTTACCCACAATATTGGAGTAATAGCGTCGCATTTCATCTTTGAAATATTCAAAATCCAATTCATCATCAAAAATGCCACCATCTAATGTTCCAAAGCTTCCAAAAGCATCAGAAGAAAATAGTATCTGGTTGGTTTCTTCAAAACATACCATTGATTCAGGCCAGTGAACCATTGGGACCGTATAAAATGTTAATTTGTTCTTGCCTAATTCAAGAGTGTCTCCTTCTTTAATTTCTTTAAAGTTAGAGCTTATGCCATAATACCCTTCTATCATGGGAAGTGTTTTTTTGTTCCCAACAATTTCCATATCAGGATATAATTCTGTAAGAATGCGAATTGCCCCTGAGTGGTCGGGTTCCATATGATTAACGATGAGGTAGTCAATAGGACGATCATTGATAACAGCGCGTACTTTGGCAATCCATTTTTCAAAATGACCGGCTTCAACAGTGTCTATTACAGCTACTTTTTCATCGGCAATAAGGTATGAGTTATATGAGACTCCACGATCTAAGGGCCACATGTTTTCAAACAATGCTGTTCGGCGGTCGTTTACTCCAACGTAGAAAATTTGTTCAGATAGATTTACTGGTCTATACATCTTGAATCTGGTTTTATCTTTAATTGTTACTAATTCGGTATTTGAATGCGCAAAAATAAAAAAAAGATAGTGGTTAAAATAAAAAAAGCTCCTGAAAAGGAGCTTTTAAGTCTTATTTAAATTTTACATTTTTCTAATTAATAACCATACATCACTATATTTTTCATAGTTAGCACGTATACTTCCAATCTTTGTGCGGGCTGGATTTTCATCGTTATAAGCTGCAACTGAAACACGGTATAATCCATTTTCATTTTCAAGTATAACGGGCGTAAAACCTTCGTTGATTAATTGTTGTTTGTAGTTTTTTGCATTATCAAGTACTTTAAAAGAACCAATGATGACATAGTATTTAAATACTTCGTCTTCGTTGGCATCAACGGTTTTTACTTTCTCCTCTTTAACAACAATTTCTTTTTCAGGTTTTGGTTGTTCCTTAACCTTTGGCTTCGTTTCTTCTGTAACATACGGACTGTCACTATCATCGAAGCTAGAAGAGCCTTTTTTTAAGGATGCACAAGAAGCCAAAATGGATATTGAAATAAGTAAGGTGAAGATGGTTGATAATTTCATATACTATTGTTTTATCAGGTTACTGTATTATTCTAAAATGATTTTCAGTTTACGAAAATAATTCAATTTTCTATTAAAGTTACGTTAGGCGTTAAAATAAAAACTATCGATAGATCTTTCTTTTATTAAGGGCTTTCTGAAATTTGGCAGCATTCTGATTATGCTGTTTTAATGTTTTTGCAAAGTTGTGGTATCCCGAGAAGTCTTCTTTTGCACACATGTATAGGTAATCATGTTTTGTGTGATTTAGTACAGCATTAATTCCCGAAATTGAAGGAATTCTTATTGGTCCAGGAGGAAGACCACCATATTTGTAGGTATTATAGGGTGAGTTTATTTCCAAATCTTTTGTAAGAATTCTTTGGATACTAAAGTCGCCTAATGCATATTTAACCGTGGGGTCAGCTTGAAGACGTATGTTCTTTTTTAGTCGATTGAGATATAAACCGGCAACCATTGGTTTTTCATCAGGTTTGATAGTTTCTTCATCTACTATGGCAGCCAAAATACTAACTTGTTTTGGAGTTAGGCTTAATGCCTTTGCTTTTGCTGTTTTTTCATCATCCCAAAACTTTTGATATTCAGCGTTCATTCTTTTAATAAACTTTTCTGCTGTTGTATTCCACCACAATTCATATGTATTCGGTAAAAACAAGGAGAGAATGGTTTCAGAATTGACTCCTAATTCACTCAGTAGTACCGGATCATTTAAACTCTCAAGTAAACTAATACTATCTGCTTCGATATAATGACTAATTGTGCCTGCTAGCTCTTGTTTGGTTCGGATGTTATTAAAAGTAACTTTGACTGGAGTCTGTTTACCTGAACGAAGAAGATTAATTAAGGTGTTGTTCGACATTCCTTCTTTTATCTGGTATCGACCAGGTTTTACTGTATTGAACTTCTTAATGGTGGCGACCCATTCAAATGATTTTTTGTTTAAGAGCAATTCATTCTCGTCAAGAATTGTTTGCAGATCTTCAAATGTAGAGTGTGTTGGTATATATAGAAATTCTGCTTGCTTATCAGATAAATTAATGTTGTCGGAAAATATCCATTTGTAATACTTCAATCCCATTAAACCAACAATTGCAAATACACCAAGTATAATAGTAAGCCCAATTAAAAGCTTACCTGTTTTCTTCTTTTTATTACGCTGTTTTATTGTCATTTAATAATTTTGTTTGGATGATAAAATTAATCATTCCGACCTCTTTAATCAACGGTAATTTTTCGTGATTATTTTCTAAATGATGTTAACTTCTGGTTCCAAAGTAATTCCAAAACGGTTATTTATGTCAGTGATAATGTTGTTAGCCAGATTGATAATGTCCTGTGCCTTAGCCTTATTTTGGTTGATTAAAACCAATGCTTGTTTTTCATGTACAGCTGCTCCGCCAAATGATTTACCTTTCCAACCACTTGTTTCAATTAACCATCCGGCAGGTATTTTTATTAAGTCTTCTGACAAAATATAGTTCGGAATTTGTGGAAAGTCTTTTTGTAAAGAATCGAACTGACTTTTTGTAACAACAGGATTTTTAAAGAAAGAACCTGCATTTCCTATTTCGGAAGGTTCAGGTAATTTACTTTTTCTAATTTCTATTATTGTCTCCCTTAATGTTTTTAAATCTCTTTCGTCCTTTTTAAATAATTCATCTTTTACCGGACCATAGGAGAGGTTTAATTCACCTGCTTTATCAAGTTTATAAACCACAGATGTGATTATAACTTTATTTTTTAGTTCATTTTTAAAAATGCTGTAACGATAATCAAACATACATTCATCATTGTCCATTGTAAATGGCGTTGCATCCTCAATATAAATTCCGTTTACTTCTTCAATGCAATCTTTTACTTCAACACCATATGCGCCAATATTTTGAACAGGTGATGCGCCAACATTACCGGGTATATACGAAAGATTTTCGAGTCCATAGAAGTTGTGGTTGACACAAAAAGCTACTAAATCATCCCAATTCTCTCCAGCACCGGCTTCAATCCAAATGTGTTTTGGATCTTCTTTAATTACTTTAATGCCTTTTATTGTTGGATGGATAATAATTCCATCAAAATCCTTTGAAAATAAAAGATTACTTCCACCACCCAGAATAAGATAAGATGTTGGGTTTTTATGCAAATAAGTTATGATTTCAAGTAAACTTTCATGATCAGGGCAAATGGCCAGTTGATTGGCTTTTACTTCAAGGCCAAATGTATTATAGGGTTTTAGATTAGCGTTTTTTTCTATCGAAAGCATATTGTGTGTTTTGAAATGCAAATATAGTTGATTCCTATTCTCATGAAAATTATGAACTTTTTTCAGGTTCAATAATTATTACAAATATGTACTTTTGCCTCAAATAGTTTAAATATGTCATCAACTAAAGCCTGGATAACAGCTTTTCGTTTACGTACCTTGCCACTCGCTTTTTCATCAATCTTGATGGGGAGTTTTATCGCAGCCTATTATGGTAAATTTCAATGGAGTATTTTATTGCTTGCATTGTTAACAACCTTGTTTCTGCAGATACTGTCAAACTTGGCAAATGATTATGGTGATAGCGTTAATGGAGCTGATCATGATGGAAGACAAGGTCCTCAAAGAATGGTTCAAAGTGGGGCTATATCATTGAATCAAATGAAAATTGCCATCATTATTTTTACACTTTTGTCTCTAGGTTCAGGTATTGGTTTAATTTATGCTTCTTTTGGAGGTTTAATTCAAATTCGATTCTTACTTTTTTTGCTTATTGGATTGGGTGCTATTGCGGCTGCTTTAAAATATACTATGGGTTCGAATCCATATGGATACAAGGGTTTAGGTGATGTTTTTGTACTAATATTTTTTGGATTGGCCGGAGTTGGAGGTACCTACTTTTTGCATGCCAATGATTGGGATTGGAGAGTTTTATTACCAGCACTGAGTGTTGGTTTTTTGAGTTCAGGTGTTCTGAATGTGAATAATATGCGTGATATTGAAAGTGATCGTACGGCAGGCAAGAAAACGATAGTTGTGAAAATGGGCTTGAAAGCAGCGAAGGTTTATCATTATGTATTAATTTCATTCTCATTTATCTTTTTATTGATTTTTGTTTTAATCAATGATTTTAGGTTGATTCATCTACTTTTTATAGCCAGTATGCCATTATTTCTTAGTCATATCTTATCCATTAAAAAGGCATGGGTGGCCGATGATTTTGATCCTCAGCTTAAGAAGCTAGCTATATCAACATTAATTTTTGTGCTGTTTATGGGAGCAGGATTAAACATGTTCTAGTATGTTGGAAGCTGATTTTAAAAAGCATATTCTCAAGTTTAATTTTCCTGGTGGGACATCGCGAGGGGTGCTTTATGAAAAGCCAAGCTGGTATCTCAGATTGCGGGATGATAATGGAAAAACCGGGATAGGAGAAATTTCAGTTATACCCGGATTGAGTCCTGATGAAGAAAGTCATTTAGATGAAATGTTGCCGGAGCTATGCAGTAATATAAATACAATAATTCCTGAATTTCATACGAAATATAAGAGTTTACCAGCATTGCGTTTTGGAATAGAAATGGCATTGCAAAGCTTACAGGCTAAATCAACATTTGAATTATTTGAATCGAGCTTTACAATTTGCAGTGATTCAATAAAAATCAATGGTTTAATATGGATGGGTGATATCCCGAATATGAATCGTCAGATTGAATCTAAACTGGAACAAGGTTTTTCTTGTCTAAAAATGAAAATCGGAGCCTTGAATTTTGAAGATGAGTTAAAGGTGCTTCAAGGAATCAGACAAAGGTTTTCAAAAGATGTGCTTGAAATAAGGGTTGATGCAAATGGATCCTTTCAGATGGAAGATACAATGAATAAGCTCGATCAATTGGCAGCATTGCATTTGCATTCAATAGAACAACCAATTAAGGCAGGGCAATGGGAGAAGATGTCAGAGATATGCAGTAAAACGCCATTACCTATTGCATTGGATGAAGAATTGATTGGAGTTCATGATTCTGAAGAACGAAATAAGATGCTTTCCTTAATTAAACCTCAATACATCATTTTAAAGCCAAGTTTGACAGGCGGTTTTGCATCTTCAACTGAATGGATAAAATTGGCAGAAGAAAGAAGAGTCGGTTGGTGGGTAACGTCAGCCTTGGAAGGCAATATAGGTTTAAATGCAATTGCTCAATGGGTATACACATTAAATAATAAAATGCCACAGGGTTTGGGCACTGGTCAAGTTTTTGGCAATAATATTGAATCACCATTGTATTTAAAAGGTGACAATTTGAATTATAATCCAACGAAGTCATGGGTTAATCCGTTTGATGAATAATGAAAGAAGAATTACTTCATAAAAAGTATTTGACACTTAATTTCAATCATCAATTATATGAAGATGAAGAAGGATTGAGTAAACTTATTTATCTGTTGAAGAAAGAAGCCGATAGAAACGATTGGAAATTGGCTTTAAGTAGCTTTTTGGAAGAGTGGATGAATGAATCTGTACATATTGAATTGTTCACATCAGGTAGTACTGGAAGTCCTAAGAAGATTATTATGTCAAAGGCTTCCATGATTTATTCAGCGCAACGAACATTGGAATTCTTTCATTTGAAGGAAGGGGATAAGGCATTGTTGTGTTTATCGGTTAATTATATCGCCGGTAAAATGATGGTGGTACGTGCTCTGATTGGAGGGCTTCATCTGATCACAAGTGGAGTGCAATCAAATCCGTTTGTTGATCTGGAGGAAGAAATTGATTTTGCTGCTTTTGTTCCAACTCAGGCACTATGTGCATTTGAGCGATCGAAAGAGAAGTTTCAATTGGTAAAGACAATGATTCTTGGTGGTGCAAAAGTTGATAAGAATCTTGCTGATAAGATGTGTCAGGTATCATCAAAAGTATGGGAAACCTATGGAATGACTGAAACAGTATCGCACATTGCCTTAAAGCGAGTTAAAAATGACGTGAATGAGCCTTTTACTGTTTTAAATAACATCCAAATATCTACAGATAATAGGTCATGCCTGGTTATTGAGCCTTCTGATATTAATCCTGAATTGATAGTTACAAATGATATTGTGGAACTAATCGGAGCAAATCAATTTATCTTGAGAGGACGTTTCGATAATGTAATCAATTCGGGAGGAATTAAAATCTTTCCTGAAGAGCTGGAGGCTAAGTTATCTGTTTTTATCAATATTAATTTTGTAATAATCGGATTACCTGACGAAAAATGGGGAGAGTCTGTTGTATTAGTGTTAGAATCGAAAGAAAGCATAGCGATTGAGAATTCTATGCTTGATTCTATAAATAGTTACGAAAAGCCAAAGAGAATTTATTGTTTGGATACTTTTCCAAGAACCGAGAGTGGGAAAGTCAAAAGAGGAGAGATAAAAGAAAAAATAGTTAACAACATTAATTCAAATATAGCATAAGGCAATAATGTTATATTTGTATGAATGGATAGAAAATAATGTAATGAACCGAATTCACATCACCATACTTCTTGCCTTATTCTTAACAGCGTGTTATAATCAACGTCCTAAATTAGAGATTAAAACTTATAAAGAGGCTGAAATAATGCCTGATGCAGAAGATCTTTTATGGGAAAAGACTGGGAGAGGTCTGCATGCTTCATTTGGATCAACTGATATGCGTTATTCAAAGTATCAGGTTCCAATGGAGATTGTAGTTAAAGATATGGAACTGTCTGCCTGGAGAGGTGAACGAATAAATATGCAATTGGTTTTGTGGACGGTTTCTGATTTAAAGCAGGTTGAATGTGTTTGGCAACCCTTGGTGAATGAGTCCGGAGATAGTATCATTACTGATAATATTAATACGCGTTTTATACGGTATGTTGTTGCAGATGAGTATAAAAATGGTTGTGGGCTACGTTCAAATGACCTTGAATCTGCTCACCTGGAGCCGGATGTTCTGGATAATTTGTCAGCAATGGATATGGCCGGTAAAACAGTTAGGCCGGTATGGATTTGTATTGATGTTCCGCAAACTGCTCAACCAGGTATTTACAGTTCATCAGTTAAGATTTACTCAAAAATGAATTCGCCACAGGAATTAAGGATTAAATTATATGTTCAGGATAGAACAATACCCTCTATTGCCAATCGCGAGTTTCACCTTAATCTTAAGCAAAATCCCTTAGCAATAGCTTTGTGGCATGATGTTAAACCATGGAGTGAGGAACATTTTGAGGCAATGAAGCCTTATATGCAACTTTTAGCCAAATCGGGCCAGAAAAGTGTAAGCTGTTTATTGTATGAAGGTGTAAGTGAAGATGTGACTTTCAATACACCAACCTCGATGATAAAATGGTCTAAGACAAGTGATGGTAATTGGAAGTTTGATTTCAGTATACTTGAACGATGGATTCGGTATATGGATGCAATGGGGATTAATAAGCACATAAATCTGTATTCTATTTTACCATTAAACAAGCAACTGTTTTATCACAATGAAATTAATGGTACCAATACACTAATTTCACTACAGGAAGATAGTGATGCAAGAAGAAAAATATTGAAGGCTTATTTTTCAAATCTTAGTCAGTTTTTGACTGAACAGGGGTGGATGGATAAAACAAGTATTGTTATTGAAGATAAGAATCAGGAGAATCTAGCTGATTTTATTTATTGGATGAGAAAATATGAGCCTGAATTTCAGATTACTTTAATTACCAAAAGATATCGTCCAGAATTACTTGATAGTGTTCAACATTTGGGATTATCAGCGCAATATATTACAGCTGAGTCGATGATTGAAATGAAAAAGACTGATGATACAAAAACAAGTCTTACTATTGACTGTTCGTTGGAAAGACCTAATTTATTTACTTTTTCTTCCCCTTCGGAAGCTGCCTGGTTTGGTTGGTTTGCTGCTGCTCATCGTCTTGATGGATTATATTATTCAGGATTCAATGATTGGACTGCAGAACCATTGATTGATGGAAGAACAACAGACGCTCCTTCCGGAGCGAATTCTCTTATATATCCTGATTGTCGTAGTTCAGTAAGATTTGAAAAATTGATGGAAGGAATTCAAGACTATGAAAAATTAAATCTTCTGGAAAAAGACTTAACTAGTATCCAGTTGGAGGAATTGCATAAACTTCAGTCACGTTTTACAGTGCATCGCATGGATGATAACGAAGCGGCCATTGTTGTTCGTAAAGGCCGTGAAATTATTAATCGTTTATCTGATCTGTAATTCATCAAAAAAATATAAAACCATGAATAATGTCATAAATTTTATGGCAACTGTGTGGTTATTTTGTTCAAATTGAAAACAAACCCTTGTTTTTTTAGTGTACATTACTAAAAACGATGTTTTTATCGTTAGAGGGATAAATAAACCTTTATTATATGAAAGTATTAATTACGTTATTAATGGGATTATTTTCTGTGGCAATAATTGCACAGGATAAATCCGAAGGATATCAATTTGAGACAATCTATGATCTGGATGCGACATGTGTAAAAGACCAATATCGTTCAGGAACCTGTTGGAGCTTTTCCGGATTAGGCTTTTTTGAATCAGAGATGATCCGATTGGGTAAGAATCCAGCAAACCTTTCTGAAATGTTTGTGGTTCGTCACTGTTATTCTGATAAGGCTGAAAAATATGTAAGACTGCATGGATCTTTGAATTTTGCTGGTGGAGGTGCTTTTCATGATGTTGTTTATGTTTTGAAGAACTACGGCATGGTGCCGGAAGACGTATACTCAGGACTAAACTACGGCGAAAAGAATCACGTTCATGGCGAGATGGATGAAGTATTAAAAGGGTATGTAGATGGTGTTTTAAAAAATAGGAATAAGAAACTTACAACAGCCTGGAAAAATGGTTTAGAAGGTATTTTGGATGCGTATTTAGGAGAGTTGCCAGAAACTTTTGAGGTAGAAGGTAAAACATACACTCCACAAAGGTATGTGAAAGAAGCTATGGGAATCAATCCTGATGATTATATTCAGGTTTCATCTTACTCGCATCATCCATTCTATTCAAAATTTATTATAGAAGTACCTGATAACTGGATGTGGGGAGAAGTATATAATGTGCCTTTAGATGATTTAATGAGTATTTTCGAAAATTCCTTGAAAAGCGGTTATACTGTTGGATGGGCAGCTGATGTTAGTGAAAAGGGATTCTCTTATAGAAATGGATTAGCCATTGTTCCTGAAAGTAATATAGAAGAATTAGCCGATTCGGAACAATCTAAGTGGGAAGCAATGACAGAAGCTGAGCGTCAAAAAAGATTGTATAGTTTTGATGAACCTGTTACAGAAATGAAAATTACGCAGGAGATTCGTCAGGAGGCATATGATAACTATGAAACAACTGATGATCATGGAATGCAAATTACCGGTATGGTAAAAGATCAGAATGGAACCATTTATTATAAGGTTAAAAATTCATGGAATACTAATAATAAATATGAAGGTTATTTGTATGCTTCAGATGCGTTTGTTAGATATAAAACCATGTCAATAATGATTCATAAGGATGCTTTAACTAAGGAATTGAAAAAGAAATTAGGGATTAAGTAAAACTTATCAAAAATGCTAAGAGAAGGGCGATTTACAAATCGTCCTTTTTTTATGCCAATTCAATATTTCAATATCTTTCTCTAATGAAAGCAAGAGTTAATTTTTTAATTGAATTTAATTGTGTGTAACCGTTTGGCTCGGTGTGTAATAGTAATTAGGTAATGAATTATTTCAATATACAAGGGTAAAGATTTTTTAAAAAAGTTTCCATTTTTAAAAAAAAGTTCCATATTTGCATATGTTAAAATGTGTAAACAAAAGATGATATTTAGTTGTTTACATTAACAAAAGGAACAAGATTACATTGTTGAGTTAAAAAAGGTTAATTAATTAAATTAAGGTTGCTAAGTTTATAACCTTTTTAAGTCAATTTAGTATAAAGAGTTATGAAGCTTTCTTCATAAGTTAGGGTTAAGGTTAGGTTGAAGAAGGAATGTTCGAAATGTCGGGCATTCCTCTTTTTTTTAACAGTTATTCGAACAATTAGATTGGATTAGATGTTATATAATAGAAGAATTTATTCATAGATTTGGATTTTAAGTTAGGGTTAGATGAAAAGAGAGGATAGCAGAGTCCTCTCTTTTTATTTAAACATTAAGCTTTTCTTCGTATATCCTGAAATTTTCAAGATCAAATACTGCAAAAATAAGCTCGTTCGGTACCTTACTCGATTCTAAAAAATGTCTAACCGTATTTATTGCTATGTCAGCAGCCAATGATTTGGGATATCCATAAACCCCAGTGCTAATATTTGGAAATGCAATTGACCAGAGATTATGTTTTTGTGCTAATAATAGACTATTGTAGTAACAATTGGCAAGCAATACATCTTCGTTATCATTTCCTCCATGCCATACAGGACCTACTGTGTGTATCACAAATCTGGACGGTAAGTTGTATCCTTTAGTTATTTTAGCCTCACCCGTAGGACAGCCATTCAGATTTCGGCATTCTTTTAGTAATTCCGGGCCGGCTGCACGATGTATGGCACCGTCAACACCTCCACCTCCTAATAATGAAGAGTTAGCTGCGTTTACTATGGCATCTACCTTTAGTTGGGTAATATCGGTTTGTATTAATCGTATCATAATGGAAGCTCTTTATTAATTAAATTTATAATAAGAATTAAATTATATCAAAATTTGAGAGATAAGATCAGACAAGTTTGAACTTTTGGATCATGATTTAGTGATTGTAGTAATACAAAAAAAGCGAAGCCTTTCGACCTCGCTTTTATTTATTTTTAATTGTTAAATCTGTATCGCAATAGTACTTCTAACAAACTACTGACTACAGACTAAAAACTTAATCTTATTTTCTAATCTGTGCACCCAACTGATGCTCGTATGTCGACATTAGCTTATTCATAATTTTATCAATCTGCTTATCTTTCAGGGTTGAGGTTTCATCCTGAAGAATAAAGCTAACTGCGTAAGATTTTTTACCTTCACCCAGTTTTTCGCCTTCAAATACGTCAAATAACGAAACACTTTTCAATAGTTTCTTTTCTGTTTTTAGGGCTATTTGTTTAACCTGGGCAAATTTTACATCCTTGTTAAGTACAAGAGCTAAGTCGCGTTTTACCTCTGGAAATTTCGAAATCTCCTTATAGATAATCTCTTTCTTAGCACTTTTCTTTAATAGCAAGTCCCAATCGATTTCGGCATAGTAAACAGCTGCATCAATATCAAATGCCTTTAAAAGCTTGCCATTGACTGTGCCAAATGTTATAACTGTTTTGCCTGCAGAATAAGCTAATCCTTCACCCAATAAATCAGAAGTTGTATCTTCTTCTTTAAAATCATCGAACGACAATCCTAAACGAACCAGGATGTTTTCGATATGATTTTTTAAATCGAAAAAGCTGGTTGCTTGTTCCGAAGTGTTCCAGTTGGTTTGTGTTTTATTTCCGGTAAGAAATAAAGCCAGACGCTGGCCTTCGCTATAATTATTTAAATCTGTTTTTTCTGATTCCGGTTTAATGGAGTAGCAATTACCGAATTCGAAAAACTTAAGATCTGAATTTCTACGGTTACGGTTGTGCTGAATTGATTCCAAACCGCCAAATATTAATGTCTGGCGCATGCCATTCAAGTCGTTGCTTAAAGGATTGGCTAATTCAACTACCTGATTGCGTGGATAGGATTCCAAACCTTCGTAATAATCTGCTTTAGTCAATGAGTTACACATGATTTCATTGTAACCAACCGACATTAATTGATTGGCAATACGGTTTTTTACTTTATGATCATCAGGCTTTTGTGAATACACAATGGTGCTGTGCACCGTATTGGGCATCTCGATATTATTGTATCCGTAAATTCTTAAAATGTCTTCAATTACATCTGCTTCACGTTGCACATCTACACGGTAAGGAGGAACTGATAGTTTTAAACCTTCAGTTGTTTCTTCTGTGATTTCCATTTCCAATGCAGTCACAATTGCTTTAATTCTGTCTGTACCTATTTCTTTACCAATTAAGCGTGCCACATTCTTGTAGGAAATGGCTACCTCAAATGGTTGAACAGGAGACGGGTAAATGTCAGTTATCTCGCTTGAAATGGTCCCTCCGGCTACTTCTTTAATCAATAAAGCAGCACGTTTAAGAGCATAAATGGTAATGTTTGGATCAATACCGCGTTCGAAACGGAAGCTGGCATCTGTGCTTAAGGTATGACGTTTGGCTGTTTTACGAACCCAAACCGGATTGAAGTAAGCACTTTCCAAAAATACTTTGGTAGTAGCTTCACTAACACCACTTTTACTGCCTCCGAAAACACCGGCAATACACATTCCTTCTTCTGCATTACAAATCATCAGGTCATTATCTGATAATTCGCGTTTCATCTCATCCAATGTCTCAAATTGAGTTCCATCAGCCAGAGTCTTTACAATAACCTTATCGCCTGTAATTGCTCCATCAAAAGCATGAAGCGGCTGACCAAGCTCGTGTAAAATAAAGTTGGTAACATCAACAATGTTATTGATAGGGTTCAGACCAATTGCTTTTAAACGGTTTTGTAGCCATTCTGGTGATTCTCCAACTTTTACATCGCTAATGGTAACACCACAGTATCGGGGACATGCCTCATTATTTTCAACGGTTACAGTAACCGGAAAATTATTATTATCAATTTTAAAATCGTCAATAGAAGGAAGAGTTAATTCAACAGCTTCGCCACTTTGTTTAAGGTAAGCTGCTAAATCGCGGGCAACACCATAGTGAGATGCGGCATCTATACGGTTTGGAGTAAGATCTACTTCAAAAACAGTATCATTTTCTATTTTAAAATGATCTTTGGCCAGAGTGCCTACCTGAACATCAGAAGGCAAAACCATAATTCCGGCATGACTTGTTCCCAAACCAATTTCATCTTCGGCACAGATCATACCTTCAGAGACTTCACCACGGATTTTTGATTTTTTAATGGTGAAACTTTCATCTCCATCATACAAAACTGTTCCAACAGTGGCAACGACTACTTTCTGACCGGCAGCTACATTGGGAGCGCCGCAAACGATTGGAAGAGGTTCATCTCCGCCAACATTAACAGTAGTAACACTTAATTTATCAGCATTAGGGTGACGTTCACAGGTAAGAACTTCGCCAATTACCAAACCTTCCAATCCGCCTTTCACAGACTGAATCTCCTCAACGCTTCCAACTTCCAAACCAATAGAGGTAAGTATTTCAGAAATTTTTGTCGGAGCTAAATCAATGTTTAAATAGTTTTTAAGCCAGTTGTATGAAATGTTCATATGTAAATATTTTCTCTCGTTAATTTCAGTAATTCAGCTACCCGAGTGGGATTATAAGGAGTAAAAAGAGCTAATTCAATCACATTGTTTTCAGCCTTTAATCACTCACTAAAACTGATTGTTTTTTTAACAGCCAACAAAAGTAATGATTTTGATTTCTGATTGCTAATAATGAAGTTAATTTTCAAATAATCAGATATTGAAATTTACTGGTAGAAATTAATGCTAAAAAAAATATCATTTAATAATGATATGAAAATTGATTATTATTAATTGTTTCATGGATTCACTCTCAGTGCTTATACAACAATTGGATGTTTTTTTTGTAGCTTTTTGTAGCTATATTAACAATACATATCTTTGAAGAATAAAGATAAAAGAAAAATGCAAAACGCTTCGGACGGTAAACCCTTAATATTAGTAACAAATGATGACGGTATTAAGGCTGGTGGATTGGTTGCACTGGTAAATATGTTAGTTGAGTTTGGAGATGTGGTGGTGGTGGCACCTAATCAATCATATTCTGGTATGTCGCATGCTATTACGGTTAATCACCCTTTGTATGCAAAGTTAGTCAGAGAAAAAGAAAACCTGAAGGTATATAAAGTAAATGGCACACCAGTTGACTGTGTTAAATTAGCTATTAATCAATTGCTTAATAAAAAGCCGGATTTACTGGTTTCCGGAATAAATCATGGAGCTAATTCAAGCATCAGTCTGCATTATTCCGGCACCATGGGTGCAGCACGAGAAGGTGCTTTGAGTAAGGTTCCTTCCATTGGTTTGTCATTACTGGATTACAGTTATGAAGCCGATTTTACCGAAGCGGTAGTGTATGCCCGTAAAATAATTAAAAAGGTTCTTATGAATGGATTGTCTGCCGGTGCATATCTGAATGTTAATGTTCCGGAAACATCTCCATTAAAAGGTTTGAAGGTTGTTAGACAAGCGAATGGAAAGTGGAAAGAGGACTTTATCGAGCGTACTGATCCTCGTGGCAGAACCTATTATTGGTTAACCGGTCGATTTGAAAACCTTGAGCCGGATGCAACTGATACAGATGAATATGTTTTGTCTCAGGGTTATGTTTCGGTGGTGCCTTGTAAACTTGATTCTACTGATCATGAGTTGATTCCTCAATTGAAAGATTATGAATTGTAAATGCAATAAACTGATTATTGGCCTTGCCATTGGATTGATCGTACCCATTTTAATGTCTGTATTGTTATACCATTCCCTTTATCATGGAGAAAAGACTTATTGGCCATTTTTGCAGGAATTGGTTCGGATGGGTAATATAGGCAAACTACTAAGCATAAGTGTACTGCCTAATTTGATCATTTTTTTTATTGCAGTTAATAAAGAACGATTACTGGCCGCAAGAGGAATTGTTACAGCAACATTAGTATATGCGATTGTTGTGCTGATTTTTAAATTTATGTTGTAAACATATCATAGAAAGATATTATTCATGCGATATTATTTAATTGCAGGTGAAGCTTCGGGCGATTTACATTCGTCTAATTTAATGAGAGCCATCAAAGAGAAAGATCCTGAAGCTGAATTTCGGTATTGGGGTGGTGATTTGATGAAGGCACAAGGAGGTACATTAGTTCGCCATTATAAAGATACTGCAGTAATGGGAGCATGGGATGTATTGATGAATTTGGGTAAGATCAAAAAGAATTTTGATTTATGTCAGACTGATTTGATGGATTATAAACCAGATGTGCTTATTTTGGTTGATTATGCCGGATTTAACCTTCGCATGGCAAAATTTGCGCATCAGCATAATATTTTGGTTTACTATTATATTTCTCCCAAAGTGTGGGCCTGGAATCAAAGTAGGGTAAAGAAGATAAAGGCTTCTGTTGATCGTATGTTCACCATTTTACCTTTCGAAACTAAGTTTTTCGAAAAGCATGGAGTTGATGTAAAGTATAGTGGTAATCCTGTATTGGATGCCATCCATAATCGACCTAATAAAGAGGAATCATTTGATACCTTTATTGAAAGAAATAAATTAGATAATCGACCCAAAGTTGCATTGCTGGCAGGCAGCCGGATAAGTGAAATAAATTACAACCTGCCTGATATGTTGAAGATGGTTGATAAATTTCCACAGTATCAGTTTGTGATAGCCGGTGCACCATCGTTTGAGCTTAAAGATTATCAACCATTTATAGAAGATGCAGATGTTGCTGTTGTTTTTCAGCAAACCTATGAATTGGTGCAAAATGCAAGAGCTGCATTGGTTACTTCAGGTACGGCTACTCTGGAAACAGCTTTACTTAATTGTCCGCAGGTAGTGTGTTATAAAATGTGGGGTGGTGGATTTACCGACTTTGTTGCCAAAAAGATTTTAATTAAGGTAGCTTATATTTCTCTGGTCAATCTTATTCTGGATAAAGAGGCAGTGAAAGAACTGTTCCAGAAATCGTTTACTCTGGAGAAGCTTGAGAATGAATTAAAAGCCTTGCTGGATGATTCGCCTGTTCGAAAACAGATGTTATTGGATTACGAAGAATTACATCGTATTATGGGCGGACCCGGATCAAGTTTAAAAACAGCAACTTTAATGTTGGAATCATTGAAAATAGATAAAGAAAAATAGAATTACCTATGATAGCATTATTAAAACGCGAAATTTCTTCTTTTTTCAGTTCGATTACCGGAGCACTTGTGGTTTCGGTATTTCTGTTGATTACAGGTTTGTTTATTTGGGTTATCCCGGGTGATTTAAACCTGATATTTGGCGAATACGCTACATTAGATTCGTTGTTTTATATTGCTCCCTGGGTTTATTTGTTTTTAGTTCCGGCCGTTACCATGCGTTTGTTTGCTGATGAAAAAAAATCGGGTACCCTGGATTTATTATTAACCCGCCCTATTTCTTCATTTGAAATTGTTTGGGCTAAGTTTTTGGCAGGACTACTGGTAGTAATAATTAGTTTATTGCCAACATTCATCTACATGTTTTCGGTTTATCAATTAGGTAATCCGGTTGGTAATATGGATATGGGAGGAACCTGGGGTTCATACATTGGATTGTTTTTTCTTGCTACAATCTATGTTGCCATTGGAACATTTTCATCAGCCTTAAGCGATAACCAGATTGTTGCTTTTGTCATCGCAGTTGTACTCAGCTTTGTTTTTTATACGGGTTTTGATTCTGTCTCAGGTATTCAAAGTTTAAAAGGAATAGCTGAAGCCATCCGGCAATTGGGGATTGATGCACATTACAGTTCGTTGAGTCGTGGAGTCGTTGATTCACGTGATGTAATTTATTTCTTCTCCGTGGTTTTTGCCTTTTTGTATTTTACCAAAATGGTTTTGTCGACAAAGAAAAACTAAACCCAGTCAAAATTGATTAAGCAATGAAATTCAATATAAAAGCCATAACTCAGTTAGTCGTTTTATTAGCCGGATTGATCATCCTCAATCTAATAGCATCTCAGTGGTTTTTTCGCATCGATTTAACTTCTGAAAAGCGACATACTTTATCCTCTACTTCTGTAAATATGCTAAAAGAATTACCATCAGAGGTGTTAATTAAAGTATATCTGGGAGGAGAATTAAATGTTGGATTTCAAAAACTTTCACGCGCTACAAAAGAGATGCTGGAAGAGTTTCAGAGTGTTGGTAAGAAAAAGATTGATTTTCGTTTTCTTGATCCAAATGATGGAAATGCCGATGAGAAAAAAGCCTTATTAGAACAGCTTCGGGAATATGGATTTGAACCACAACCAGTTTTTGAGAATGCGGAAGACGGACGTCAGATACAATCATATGTTTTTCCTTATGCTTTGATCAATTTTAACGATCGTATAATTGGTGTCAATTTATTGGAGAATCTACCTGGTAAAGGAGGAGCTGAAAATCTTAATATTTCTATTGAAAGTCTCGAGTATAAGCTAACTGATGCTATTCGTCGATTAACAACAGATGAAATGCCAAAAGTTGCTTTCCTCGAAGGACATGGTGAGTTGGATGAACTGGATGTTATTGAAGCAACCGATGCATTATCCCATTACTATCAGGTTGATCGGGGACGATTAGGAACCGATGTTACAATATTAAACGATTATAAGGCAGTTATTGTGGCCAAGCCTTCAAAGTCTTTCTCCGAAAAAGATAAGTTCATTCTGGATCAATACCTGATGAATGGAGGGCGTTTACTTTATCTGATCGACGCTGTTAATATCACTTTGGATAGTCTTAGGAAGGAGCCACAAACGCTTGGTTTATACAATGATGTAAACCTTGATGATCAATTGTTTCGTTACGGTATCAGGGTTAATCCGGTTTTGGTAGAAGACATACAGGCCGGACGAATTCTTATGAATGCCCGTCCGAACGGACAACCTCAATTGGTTCCTGTACCTTGGTTATACAGTCCTTTGTTAACTCCTTCGGGTGATCATCCGGTTACACGAAACATTAATATGGTGCGTGGTGATTTTACCTGTACTATTGACACTGTCGGTTCTGAACTTAATTTGAAAAGAACGGTGTTATTAACTACTTCACGCTATACAAAACTAAATGGAACGCCTGTTTTTGTTACAATGGCTGATTTTAATAAGAAACCGGTTCAGGAGGAATTTAGTGCTTCTTTTATGCCTACAGCTATAATAGAAGAAGGTGTTTTTACATCCGTTTTTCAGAATAGACCTGTGCCTAATGAATTAAATTATGCTTCATCTAAGGTTAGGACTTCAAGTTTGCCAACGCGATTAATGGTCATTGCAGATGGTGATATAATCAAAAATGAAGTACGTTTCAAAGAAAGTAATCCCAGGATTACACCATTGGGATATGATGAAGGCTCTCAGCAGGTTTATGGCAACAAGGATTTTATTGTGAACGCGGTTAACTATCTGTGCGACGATGATGGTTGGATGCAATTAAGAGGTCGTCATTTAACATTGCGATTGCTTGATCGTGCAAAATTATCTCAGGGCACAGCTAAATGGAAATGGTTAAATGTTGGTCTACCTGTTGTTTTGGTAATATTCGGTAGTTTATTATTCTTTGTTATCAGAAAGAAGAGATACGGTAAATAATACCTTAAGATAGGTTTTTAATAAATACATTGATATTGTTAAAAACTTATGAAAAAAGGATTGAACTGGCACTTTATTCATGTATGTATTTTAGTATCTTTCGGCTTGTAAACAGATATGAATAAAAGATTTTATTAATCTGTCTAATTAACTGTTTTTTTGATATATTTGATAAAAACTTAAATATTAGAATAAATGAAATTTGTAGTTTCCAGTACAGAATTACTTTCACATTTACAAGCTATCAGCCGCGTAATAAGTAACAAAAGTACTTTACCTATCCTCGATAATTTTTTATTCGACTTAAAAGATAATAAGCTGGTTTTAACAGCATCAGATTTGGAAGTAACAATGGTAACTTCACTTGATCTGGAAAATTCCGACGGAGAGGGTATAATTGCTTTACCTTCGCGTATTTTGCTGGAAACCCTTAAGAAATTTCCTGAACAGCCATTGAATTTCGATATTAACATGGATAACTATGGTGTTAGTATCATTACCGAAAAAGGTAAATTTAGTGTTGTAGGTCAAAATGGTGAAGATTTTCCTGAATTACCAAATCTGGATGGAGACAAAAGTTCAAGTCTGCAAGTATCTGTTGATTTGCTTCAAATGGGTATCAACAAAACTTTATTTGCTACAGCCGATGATGAGCTTCGTCCGGTGATGAATGGTATTTTGGTTGAGTTGTCACCAGAAAATATGACATTTGTGGCTTCCGATTCTCACAAATTGGTTCGATATCGCAGAATGGATGCAAAAACTGATTTTGAAGCCTCATTCATTCTACCTAAAAAACCGGCTGGTTTATTGAAGAATGTATTACCAAAGGAAACAGGTGACGTGGTTGTTGAGTTTGATGACAAAAATGCCTTCTTTACCTTGCCCAATTACAAATTGGTTTGTCGTTTGGTAGAAGGAAATTACCCAAGCTACAATGCTGTAATTCCTCAGGATAATCCTTATAAGGTAATTATTGATCGTAGTGAATTCCATAATACTTTGGGTCGTGTTTCTATTTTCTCTAATCAGGCAAGTAACCTGGTGAAATTGAAGATGGCAAATAACGAATTAACTGTATCTGCTCAGGATATCGACTTTAGTATTTCAGCATACGAACGTATCAGTTGTCAATATGAAGGTGATGAAATGGAGATTGGTTTTAAATCAGGTTTTCTGGCTGATATTTTGGATAATCTTAATTCAACTGATGTAATTCTTGAATTGTCAGATCCATCTCGTGCTGGTATTTTATTGCCTTTTGAAAATGGAGAAAACGAAGATGAGTTAATGTTGTTAATGCCAATGATGATTAATGTATAATTCATTTATTTATATAGAGATCCGCTTCTAAACAGAAGCGGATTTTTTTTGCTCTCTACTTTACTTTTAACTTTTCTTTAACTGTGTTTAACCCAACCTTAACCAAATCGTTTGGAGCTGTTTAATAAATTTGGATCAACAAAATGAATAAATAATAATTGTAAATCGAAAAGAAAATGAAACGGTTTGGATTATTAATACTAGTAGCAGTTTATGGGAGTGCACTAACTATTGGTACATTCAATGTTTTAGACTTAAAAAGTAATCAGATTGTAAAATCAGAAATAGTTTCTGCCTTTTCTAATGGTGGAATATTGTTTGATTTTAATCAACAAGGAGATGTTGACTCAATTGAGTTCGACGATATTTCTGACGATGTGTTACCGGTGGGCGAAATATCTACATCTTCGCAGCTTTCATTCTTCAGTAATTATCATCAACAGATTTATGTAAGCTCCTTTCTTACCTGTTTTGACAACGATCCTTTTAGTCAAATGTACAGGTCTTCAGTATAGAGTTTTCCAACTCTCATTTCATCAATTATCATTTTTTGCTTTTGTCTTTACAGGCAATGTTTTGTTTAACCTTTTAACGTAAAAGAATATGTTAGAAAGTTGTAAAACTGTATTAAATGGTGTTCATGACGACAAGTTCCTTTTTCGCAAAGAATTGATTAAATCTCTTTCATGGCTTGAGGCTGATGATCAAGTGAAACTACAGGCATGGGTTAGAAAGAATTTCTATAGTGAACACGCAGATATAATTGAAGAAATATTGAATACAAAGTACAATTTTGCTTCATAGCTACATCTCAATAGTGTGTGTCATTTTATATGGCACATGCTTAATCTGTTAACATTTTCAGATAAGATCATCATGTTGTAAGAATTATATTCTCTTACCAACAAGTGATGCACATACACTCTAATTCTATTAAACTATGGGATATTGAGTTTGTATGTTAAATCCGAACGGTATACAGCGAGCTATGAGGTCAATTTTAGCAAAGTTTTTTAATTCTAATTATTAATAAAATCAGTTTAAAAAGACCTTTATGAAAAGAATTAATTTCTACCTGAGATTATTATTGTTGGCGGTTTTACTTCTGAATTTCAAACAGAATATTCTTGCTGCCGATATCAATCTGGAAATATATACACCATTTACTAAAGTGTCTGTATCTCCCGGAAGTACTGTAAATTATAAATTGGATGTGATTAATAATGGTGATCAAACCATTAAAGAAAACATCAATTTAACAAATATTCCCCGATCGTGGACATATACACTTACTGCAAGTGGTTTAAATATTAATCAGATTGCGGTGTTAGGCAAAGAGAAAAAAACTCTTGATCTGAAGGTGGAAGTGCCTTTTCAGGTGCGAAAAGGATACTACACTTTCTATGCAAAGTTAGGTGATAGAGTAAGTTTGCCTTTAACCATTAATGTTACTACCGCAGGATCAAACGAAACTGAGCTTACCTGTGATCAGAAAAATATGGAAGGAACTTCCAAGTCGAATTTTAATTTTAATGCAGTTCTCAAAAATAAAACACCTAATAAGCAGAATTATGCATTAATGGCAACTCCGCCAAAAGGTTGGACTGTTTTGATTAAGCCAAATCATAAACAGGCAACTTCAACAGAAGTAGATGCAAATGGGACTAAAAATATTTCATATGAAATAAAAGCTCCTTATAATGTTAAAGCCGGCACCTATAAAATACCAGTAAAAGCAATTTCCGGATCCACATCAGCTGAGATGGAACTTGAAGTTGTGATCACAGGAACTTATGAAATGTCGTTTACAACACCCACAGGTTTATTAAGTGCAAAAACAACTGCAGGGGAAGAAAAGAAAATAGAATTACGGGTTAAAAATGCTGGTTCGACTAAACTAAAGGATATAGAGTTGACTGCCAGTAAACCTAAAAATTGGGAGGTTACCTTTGATATTTCAAAAATCGAAAGTCTTGAACCGGGAAGTTCAGCAACAATTTATGCGACCATAAAAGCAGATAAGAAGGCGATTCCTGGAGATTACATAACGAATATAAAAGCAAAAACTGCAGAAACTAACCATGAGTTGTCTTTCAGGATAATGGTTAAAACGCCTATGTTAATGGGATGGTTGGGTATCATCATTATTCTTGCTGCTATTGGGGGTGTTTATTTTTTAGTGCGAAAATTCGGAAGGAGGTAAGTTATGGATGATTCTGTAATCCAATTGAATAATGTTACAAAAAAATATGGTGGTTTCAAGGCAGTAAATCAATTGAGTTTAACCATTAACAAAGGAGAAATATTTGGACTGTTGGGTCCTAATGGTGCCGGAAAATCTACTACCATATTAATGTTAATGGGATTGACTGAGCCATCAGAAGGCCGCGTTCAAGTTTGTGGTATTAATTCAACCACACATCCCATTGAAGTGAAGCGAAAAGTGGGGTATTTACCTGAAGATGTAGGTTTTTATGATGATTGGTCGGGACTGGATAATCTTATTTATACGGCACGTTTAAATGGTTTGAACCCTCAGGATGCTAAGAAAAAAGCAAATGATTTGATGGAACGTGTTGGGTTAAGTACGCAAAAGGATAAAAAAACAGGTAAATATTCCAAGGGGATGCGCCAACGCTTAGGTTTAGCCGATGTTCTGATTAAAAATCCGGAAGTTATCATTTTGGATGAACCTACAACAGGTATCGATCCCAAAGGTGTGCAAGAGTTGTTAAGTCTTATTGTAGAGTTACGAAACGAGCATAATATAACTGTTTTGTTTTCGTCACATAACCTTCATCAGGTTCAGCAGGTGTGCGACAGGGTTGGCATTTTTGTCGAAGGAAAACTTCTGGCAGAAGGTAAGATTGAAGAACTATCAAAGAAACTCTTTACGCACGGAATGTATTTAATTGAACTGGGATTAGATACCGATCATAAAAAAGTGCCGGACAAAGAAGTGTTGCAAAGTTTATTGGAGCCACTCGATGGTATTCAGTCTGTAAAAAAAGAGCAGGAACATTTTGCCATCGAATGTTCATCCGATTTATCATCGGGGATTGCACAGGCGGTAATGAATGCAGATTACAAGCTAAATTATCTGAATAAAAAAGAGTATGGTTTGGATGCCATCTATAACCGGTATTTTGAAGGAGGGCTAAGTCATGTATAAATCACAGACAGTTAGTAATCCGTTCTGGATTATGGTTGGAAAGGAAATATCTGACACTGTTCGTAGCTGGAAATTTTTAATTATGGTTGGACTGGTGTTGTTGACCTGTCTGGGATCGCTGTATACTTCATTAAGTGATTTTACTGAAGCAATAAAAGGAGCCAGTGCTGATGAAGATTTTTTCTTTCTCAAGTTATTTACTCATTCTGATGGTTCAATGCCATCATACATTGTTTTTGTAAGCTTTTTAGGGCCTTTATTGGGTATCAGCATGGGATTTGATAGTGTGAATTCTGAACAAAACAAGGGAACACTTAGTCGGGTGCTGGCACAACCAATCTATCGCGATTATATATTAAATACAAAGTTTACAGCATCTCTGATTGTGTTGAGTTCATTGTTTCTGGCATTGAGTTTCCTTGTTTTAGGTTTTGGTTTAATCTTTTTGGGAATTCCTCCAACAGCTGATGAGTTTTTGCGAATATTCATCTTCTCCATTGTAAGTATTGTTTATGTCGCATTCTGGTTGAATTTGTCCATACTTTTTTCAGTGAAGTTCAGGCAAACAGCAACTTCTGCATTGGCTGGGATATCTATATGGCTGTTTTTTACCATCTTCTATAATATCATTGTCAACTTAATTGCAAAGGGACTGGCACCGGTAAGATTTGTTAGCGAAAATCAGGTTGTTAAGTTTCAGGGATTCATTCAAAACCTGATGCGTTTTAATCCTGGTCAGTTATTTAATGATGCTACCACAACCTTATTAAGGCCATCTATCAGAAGTCTTGGGCCACTAACAACAGAACAAACAATAGGTGCCATACCTAATCCTTTGCCGTTAGGTCAGAGTTTGATGTTGGTATGGCCACAGGTAACAGCATTGATAGGAGGTACTATTCTATTTTTTGCAATTGCCTATACTTTATTTATGCGTCGTGAAATACGCTCAAGATAGATCGCTTTAAATGGTTTCAATTTATGTTGAAGCCATTTAATGTTTAAGTTTTAATTATGATGAATTCTGTAAGTGAAATAATAAATCAAACTAAAAGTAACAATGGACATTTCTGTTAAAAACGTTACAAAAATGTACGGTACTCAAAAAGCTTTGGACAATCTTTCGTTTGAGGTAAAAACAGGAGAGATACTTGGTTTTTTGGGACCCAATGGAGCCGGAAAAACAACCACAATGAAAGCAATAACCTGCTATATATCACCTAATGAAGGAGATATTCTTTTGGGTGGAACTTCTGTGGCTAAATCTCCTGATCTGGTGAAGAAAAGTATTGGGTATTTGCCCGAAAGTAATCCTTTGTATCTGGATATGCCTGTGATGGATTACCTGGCTTTTATTGGTGAATTACAAGGTGTAAGTAAGGAGATTATTGAATTTCAGGTGCAAAAAATGGTTCGTATATGTGGGTTAAACCTGGAAAAACACAAAAAGATAGGCGAGCTATCCAAAGGATTTAAGCAAAGAGTTGGTTTGGCTCAGGCTTTAATTCACGATCCTGAGGTATTGATATTAGATGAACCAACTACGGGACTCGACCCTAACCAGATAATAGAGATTCGTGAATTGATTAAGGAAATAGGAAAGGAGAAGACGGTTATATTAAGTTCTCATATTCTGGCCGAGGTCGAGGCTACCTGCGATCGTGTTTTAATTATCAACAAAGGAAAGATAGTTGCTGATGGTACTCCGGAATCTTTGCGTAAAGAAGCTCAGGGTAAAGAAATTCTTAAAGTAGGTGTGAATGCTAACGACAGGAATGACGTGTTTACATCATTGCAACAATTGCCCGAAGTAGATTTGGTGTCTTTTGTTGATGATAGCAAACTATTTGAAATTGAAAGTAAGGTGGGGATGTCATCTGTAGAATCAATTTTCAGAATGTGTGTTGATAAAGGATGGTTTCTTACACAACTTACTCCCGTTGAAAAGAATCTGGAAGATGTATTTAGAGAACTTACCAAATAACAGAATCAGTATTGCTTAAACAAATACATTATGAAGCAAATTTGGATTATAACTAAAAAAGAACTCAAGGGATATTTCGATTCCCTGATGGCATATATACTAATAGTGGTGTTTTTAGGATTAAGTGGATTTTTTACGTGGTTATATGGCAGTTTTGATGTATTCTATATCAATCAGGCTACCATGCAACCATTTTTTAGTGTTGCCTATTGGACACTGTTTATTTTTATTCCGGCTTTAACCATGAAGCAACTCGCCGAAGAATACAAAACAGGTACCATCGAATTGTTATTGACAAAACCGGTATCAGACTGGCAAGTGGTTACCGGAAAGTTTCTGGCAACCTTTTTGTTGATTGCAACTACTTTGGCATTAACGCTACCATATTATATTTCAATAGCGTCTATTGGTCCCATTGATCATGGCTCTGTATTAACCGGATATCTGGGCTTGCTTTTAATGAGTGCTGCTTATATAAGCCTGGGAATCTTTGCAAGTAGCATTACCTCTAATCAAATTGTGGCATTTTTGTTAGCATTGATTATTGGTGTTTTCTTCCAAATCTTATTTGGAATTATGTCCGGTGCATTTCCGGGAACTATAGGTGATGTGATTTCATACATGGATATGCAATACCACTATCATAGCATTACGCGTGGTGTAATAGATAGTAAGAACATCATCTATTTTGCTACAATCATTATGGCTGGTTTAATGGCCTCTGAACTTTCACTTGTTAAACGAAACATTAACTAATAAGAGTAATCATGATTGATAAACGCAGATTTAATTTATATATCATCCTGGTTGTAGGTATTTTAATACTCGTTAATGTACTTGCCAATAGGTTTTTCTTCCGGATAGATTTTACCGAAGACCAGCGATACACCCTTAGCGAAACAACAAAAGATATACTTAAGGGAATTAACGAGCCGGTAACTGTTACTGCTTATTTTTCAGAAGGTCTTCAGCCACAGTTTGATCAGTTGCGCAAAGATTTCAAAGATCTACTAACAGAATATGCAACCCGCTCTAAGAATCAGGTAGTTTATGAATTTATTAATCCCAATGAAGATCCTGCACAGGAGCAAAAAGCTGTGCAGGAAGGGATTCAGACAGTGATGATTCAGGATAGGGAGAAAGATCAGTCAACGACTAAGAAAGCTTATATGGGAGCTGTGATTCAGATTGGCGAGCAAACAGAGACGATACCTTTTATTCAGCCAGGTGCTCAAATGGAATATGCTTTAACAACAGCAATCAAAAAGATGATTGTGCCGGATAAAGCAGCTATCGGGTTTATAACTGGGCATGGAGAAGCATCTATCAGTGAGATGGTTCAGGTAATGCAGGGGTTAGATGTGTTATATGTACCCGAGGAAGTTATTCTTTCGGATAGTGTTAATTTAAGTAAATATAAAACACTGGCCTGGATCAACCCGCAGGATTCTATTCCATCAGAAGCCTTTAAATATGTGGATGATTATTTAAATCAGGGAGGTAACCTATTTGTAGCTTTCAATAGGGTAGATGCACAGCTGAATAGAGGAATGGGTTTTGCCAAATATACAGGATTGGCGGATTGGTTGAAAAAAAGAGGAATCACTGTAAATGAAGATTTTGTGATAGATGTTACCTGTGGTCAGATTAATGTGCAGCAACATCAGGGTATGTTTACTGTTAATCGTCCAATTAGTTTTCCATATCTGCCTGTACTGTCAAATTTTGCCGATCATCCTGTCACAAAGGGATTAGGTACAATGATGATGCAGTTTGGTAGTTCAATGACTTATAATAATGATTCTACCCGGAGTTTTACTCCATTGGTTTTTACTTCTGATAAATCAGGAACGCAAGCCAGTCCGGTCTATTTCAATATCGATAAACAATGGACTCAAAATGATTTCTCATCTCCTAAGTTGACTGTAGCTGGTTTACTGGAGGAAGGTAATCATAAGATAATAGTAATAAGCGATGGTGATTTAGCCATTAATGGCTCAGGTGAAAATATGCGTCAGGTGCAACCTGATAATGCAAATTTTGTCGTAAATGCTATCGATTTTATGAGTGACGATACTGGACTGATTCAACTCAGAAGTAAGCAGGTTAAGATGCGTCCTTTGGAGCAACTGGAAGATGGAGATAAGAACTTTCTGAAAATTCTCAATTTTGTATTACCACTCATTGTCATTCTTGGTTTTGGTGTTTACCGTTATCAGAAAAGGAAATACGTTCGACTAAAAAGGAAAGGAGAGAGCTATGTTTAGAAAACTGAATATAAAATTACTGGGACTTGTTTTTTTAGGGTTGCTGGTTGTTACTGTACTTGTAAAAGTTATTGATGGCTCAAAGGGTATCAATACTTTAAAAGATAAATTATTTAGTGTAGATGAGACTAAAATAACATCGGTAGTTATTCAACCAAAAATGTTGAATGGCCAGCCTATTGAGTTGAAAAAAGAGAATGATAGCTGGAAAGTGTTATTTGAAGGTAAATCGTATCAGGGTGATAAGAATTTGATTGAAAGTTTAATAAGTCAGGTAAATGGATTAAAGCCATTGCGTCTGGCTGCACAAAGTACAGAAAGATGGGTAAATTATGAACTTACTGATTCATTAGCCACGAAGGTTCAACTAATGGGTTCTGGTGGTGAATTAGCAACATTATATATCGGTAAGTTTTCTTATCAGCAACCTAAACAAACTGCCATGATGCAGCAAAATCCATACATGCAGCAAAGAGGAACAATGACAACCTATGTTCGAAGTGGAAACGATTCGGAAGTATATGCAGTTGCTGGATTTTTGGGTAGTTCAGCAAACAGAGATGCCAATTCTTTCAGGGATAAGACGATTGTGAAAGTGGATAAAGGAAGTATTAATAAGATTGATTTTACTACTCCTGAAACTTCTTTTACCATGGTAAAGAATGAGAATACCTGGATGGTTGATGGAACAGCATTAGATTCAACAGCCGTTGCAAAATATTTAACCGAAATATCATCGTTAAAAGGAACTTCTTTTGTAAATGATAATACAGGTAGTTTCTCTCATAAACTTACCATTTTTTCCGACAATGGAGAGAATATTGAAATAAATGCGATTATTAAGGATGAGGATGTTGTTTTAACTTCAAGTCAAAATTCAGGTTCCGTTTTTAAGGAGAAGAAAGACAGAATTTTTAAGAAGTTATTTGTATTGAAGAGTGATCTGGAAAATAAATAAATTCTATTTTACTTCCATTGAAAACCGTCTCTAATCTGGGACGGTTTTATTGTATCAAGACCATTCATAATGAAAGTATTTTTTATTGTCTTTAGTGGTAATTGTAAATATATTGCGCTTGTGTGTTGATAAATGAAAATAAAAAGTACATATAAGTTACAAATAGAAATAAAAAATCTATTTATATTTACAATCGTTAAACTAAACTATAAAAATATGTCAAAGGAAAGCGTACAACAATTACTGGACAAAGGAGGTGACGATAGACAATTTCGTATTAAGTACGATAACACCTTTTCTGAAGAAAAATTTGTAGACTTAGCCAAAGAAGATGGCTTTGATTTTACAGTTGAAGAATTAAAAGAAGTACTTCGTGAGAATGGCGATAACTTCGAATCTTATGGTAACCCGCCAAAAAAGGGTATTTGGGTATAACTGATCTTGATGATTTAAACGATGGTTTTATACCCACTTATGAAAAAATATTCGGGACCCTTATTGCAGTTATGCATAAAATGGGGCCCGTTTTATTTTATCCAAAAATCACAATTCATCTCAGTGTCATCAACTATTGCACCTAATTTTTTGTAAAAGCTAATTGCATTTTTGTTCCAACCTGATACCTGCCAATGAACCTTTTTACAACTATCAACTTTTGCTTTATCAATAACAGATTCAATCAATTTTTGACCATAACCATTTCCCCGGTAAGCAGGTTTTACATACAAATCATCCATGTATAGCGATTTGCCAGTCCAGGTGTAGTAAGCATAAAAGTAAGTAGCATATCCAATTAACTCTCCTTTATCTTTTTCAAGAACGAATCCATTTACGAAATCCGATTCTTGTTCCATTTGTTCAACTGAATTCTTCATCCTATCAGCCGATTTTTGAAAGGTGGCAAATTCTTTGAACATAGCAATCATTTGGATATAGTCTGTTTTTTGCAATGGCCTTATTTGAATATTCATTTAAGTCTCAGAATTAATAATTACAAAAAATTCATTTAGAATTTAAATCTCTCAAATTTAGTAAAAGAAGCTATGTTATTTATAATATTAATTGCTTAAGAGAGTGCTAATCATATAAATGTTTTAAACTTCAGTTTATGAAGCCATCTGATCCATTAAATTGATATCTATGAGGCCATGTTTCAGACTATAAAATATCAGTTCCATTACATTCTTACAATGTGTCTTTTTTAAAATATTTTCTTTGTGTTTATCAACAGTTCGTTCAGAAATAAAGAAACGATTGCTAATTTCTTTTCTAGATAATCCTGCACAAAACACTTTTAATAATTGAACTTCTCTTTCCGATAATTCAGCAGGTATGCCAGTATAATGTGTAGACACACCACTAACTATTTGTTTTGAGAGTTTAATGATTACTCGGGGAGAGAAATAACTTTCACCCTTAAGTACTGTTTCTGTTGCAGTAACTAAATCTTTAAGAGATGTATCTTTTAGAATATAACCATTTACCCCTGCTTTAATCATATTTTCAATGAACTCAAGACTTTCGCTGGAAGAAATGGCTATAATTTTAATGTCTGGGAATTGCTTTTTTATAAACATTGTTGCAGTAATGCCATCTGTGTCAGGCATTAGTATATCCATGAATATTAAGTCAATTAATTGATCTTTTTCTATGTGTTTGATTATTTCTTTACCATCACTGAACTCAAGAAATTTATATTGAGAACCTGATATTTCTAATGTATATCTAAAACCTTCGCGGAATAAAGGATGATCATCTACAATTGCAAGGGTGTAATTCATAAAACTAGGATTTAATCATTAATTAATGTAATGATTACGTTATAAGCTAGTAACAAATCTTAAGCAATTTGGATCATTGACATGTAAAAAAAACAATAATAATATACATATATATAGATGTATATAGTAAATTTAAGTTCTCATTTTTATTAAAATCGATCTATTTATCATTTAGAAAAGGAAAGTTCTGGTTGTAGCAATGATTATAACAGACGAATACCAAACCTCAATATGTATGTTTATTTTGATGTATGGAATTAGTATGTAAATATTAAATAATTTTGCAAGTGATTAGTTACAGCGAACTTTGTTACGAACCAATGCATATTGTGTATTTCCAATTCTCCATCTGCCAGCTTTTAAATAATTGATGTTATAAACGTTGGTACTTGTTTCGCCATTATCGTACTGTAAAAATACGGCAGGCTGACCTTCGTAGGTAATCAGTTTCCATGTGCCAGTTTCGTGCGAGCTGGATGCGCCACCTGCATATCCGCCATAATTACCCGATACACTGAACGAACCGTCGTAGTTGATCGAAAAACGACCGTTAGGGCAAAAGTTTACATAGGTAATGGAGCTTGCAAGATTGTCGCTAACGTAAGAAGTACGTTGGTAGTATACTAGCTGGCTTCCTGATATCAAATTAAGTAATTCCTGGTTCTGGTTATTTTGTGTTTGGTATTGTGTGTTGTTATTTGTAGCTGTTTGATTATTCTGCTGTAGCTGTTCACTACCTGAATATTGATTTTGATTATTAGCATACTTCTGGCTAAAATCAACCATGTAAGGAGTTAAATCAAGGTTGGCAATGTAATGTACGTCGGCTAGTTTATAGAACGATTCATTACTTCCTGCCGAATTTAATGTAAGGTTGGTTCCCTGTAAGGTAGCCGTAAAGTCAAATGGTCCGTTCATGCCATAAATAGTACCAACCAATTGATTATTATTTAATTGAGCTTTCATGGCAAAGTTGGTGCCAGCAGTAGAAAGCATTCCATGATAATCTTTATCCATTTTTTTAAACTGCAACGATATGTTATTGCTATTATTCATAAATGTACCCTCAAAAGAAGAAGTTTGGGCATTCATCACTAAACTTATCAGCAATACTGTTAATAGGGTCAAAGTCTTTGCCATTTCTTTTTTTTTCTAAAGAAACTATTAATTGGGCTTATTGTTTTAAATAAAACATCTGTTTTTTATTGTTGTGTTAATGTTATTGATATTGCGATTGGTTTCAAATATTTTCGCCTGGTTTATAAAATCTTGTTGTGGGATAAGCAAAATCAATATCAGAATGTTGTTTAAACTGTTGGAGTATATCTTGCCAGATCTCATCTTCAGAACCTCGTCGACGCCTTGGATTACATAAATAACGAATGGTGAGCTCTACACCTGAATCTTTTACTTTTGTATAAATAATAGGGGTAAGATTCTTATAATATATCATATAGTTTTTACTTGCTTCAAAAATATCTTTTTCAGCTCCTTTGCTAATATGCTCAGCATGTTGATTGATGATTTCCTGAAGAATATTTTTTGCTTTCTCCCAATCACTTTCAAATGTAAGCAAAACCGGAATTTCGTTCCAGATGTACTCAAAAGCAGTACTGTAATTAGCTTGCGATTCCAATAATACTTTCCCGTTTGGTATATGTATTATTCTACCTGTGCTTTGGTCGGCATCAACCCAATTACCAATTTCAAGAATGGTAAACTGAAAAAGTCGAATATCGATTACATCACCGGCATGTTGTCCGATCTGAATTCTGTCACCAACGGCAAAAGGTTTACGAAAAGTAATGAAGAACCAGGCTGCCAGATTAGTCAACGGATCTTTTAGAGAAATAGCCAGACCTGCAGAAAATAATCCCAGAAAGGCACCAAACTGTTTGAAAGCATGCATCCATATACCAGCTATCAAAACAAAACCTAAAAGAGGAATAATTATAGATAAAGCTCTTTTCCACTGATAGCGAATCTTAATGTTTTTATTTTGCCGCCAAACTATTTGAAGGATAATTAAGCGAAGTAGCCATAAGATTAGTATGGTTATTACAGATACTATTATTTTATTCAGACTAGCATCGCTGAGTCCGATATGCTCGTTTAAGTAACTCTCAAATGTTTGCATTTTTGTAACTGATAATGATACTATTAAAAGTTACGAAATAGTTTTTGTATTTGCAGATGTGATTTTGTCAATGAATAGGAAGCAAGGAATATTATTCCTCGCTAAAGTGACTTAGAATAATCTTTTTAAGTTTTAGGATATGGAATTTAAGTAGCTTTTTTTACTCGTTCTGCGCGCAATTTAAGCTCATCGTTCATTTGAATAAAACTTTGTTTTGTGTCTTCATACATTTTCTTAGGAAAAAGGTGTATTAAAATACCAGTAAACTTTTCACTTTGTTCCAAAGTAGTACTTCCATCTGTGTTGGTTTTTAGATGAAATTTATGCTCTCCATCAAATAGTCCTTTTAATCCAAGATGGCCTAACCATTTAAATTCGCTATTCTTTTCATACTTTAATATAGTAGGTTTAAATACCATGTTATTCAGCTTAACAGTAATTTGGTTACCGGTTTCCACCTTTCCCGAAAGAGATTTTATAAAAGGATTCCATTCGGGATAACGATCAAAGTCTGTTAAGATTTTCCAGATTAATTCTTTACTTGCATTGATCTGTAATGATGTTTTAATATACTTTGCCATAACGATTAATTTTAGGCAAAGTTGGGGCAAAAATGAGCTGACACTTTTGACAAATGTCAAGAAATCTTTTTATTTCGAATTCTACTAAAAGTTTCTGCCGACATACCTAACATTGATGCAATATATTGAAGGGGTACCTGATTAAATAACTCTTTGTTCTGCTGAAAAAATTGCTCATATCTTTCTTCAGCTGTTAATGAAAGGTGATTAAAAACACGATCTTCCAGTGTAATAAAACATCCGGCAATAAATTGCTTTTCCATTACAGGCCAATTTGGAAGAATCTTATTAAGAAGATTATAATTATCTTTTTCTATGGTGAATAACTTACAGTCGGTCAAGGCCTGCATATTATATCGGGCTCTTTGCTTAAATATAAAACTGTTTAACTCAGTGATAAAATAACCCTTCGTTGAGATCCATTGTGTAACTTCCTTATTATTAAAAGTCGAATATATCCTTACATATCCACTTTGGACAAAACTTAGTTTATCACAATATTGCCCAATTTTTAAAAAGTAATCGCCCTTTTTGAGTTCAGTTTCTTTAAAAAGGGCTGCTACTTTTTGCATATCATCTTCAGAGATACCAAAATAGGTAGTAATGTATTTTTGTAAGTCTTTCATATAATACTATTGTAAGGTTATCCGTTAAAGAGAACATAGCATATTGATCTACTTATTAAATAACATTTACATGATTATTCAGTTTTGGCTTTTCAAATATCTTTTATGAGAATTCTGTTTTTTTCTAAAATGTGTTCCTTTAATCCTGGTTTATAACTTCTTTACGACGGCAGCAAAACCACCACCTTTAGCCATTTTAATAGTTAATTTTTTTGTTGTGTCAACTTCAATTTCACGTTGAACGGCATGCGATGGATATTCATTTGAATCAGCAGCGTCTTCAAATAGAATAGCTTTGTATTTTCCTTCTTTTAAAAAGTCTAAATCGATGGTTAGTTCGCGTTCATCTGCATCAGTCATGCTCCCAATATACCAGTCATCTCCTGAACGGCGTGCTATTGTAAGGTAATTACCGACAGAGGCATTCAGAACTTTAGTATCATCCCAGGTAGTTGGAACAGCCTTCAGAAAATCAATTCCAACTCCATTACGGTACCTGTCAGGAGAATCACAGAATACAGTAAAAGCACTTTCGTAAACAACCGGCATTGCCAGTTGATGACAACGGGTCGACATCACCATTGGAGCTTGATCACTGGCTTTATCTTCGGTTACAAACTGATCAGGTCTTACATTATTAAAAGATACCGGCGTGTAATCCATTTCGCCCAATAATCCACGTGTGAATGGAAGTGTAACGTTATGCTCTGCAGTCACATCGTGGCTCCATTTATTATATTCGTTACCCATTACCCCTTCACGGGTAATCAGGTTAGGATAAGTCCGACTAAAACCTGTTGGTTTATATGCCCCATGAAAATCAACCAGCAAATGATGTTCTGCAGCCTTCTTAACCAGTTTATGATAGTAATTTACCATTTCCTGATCCTGACGATCCATAAAGTCTATCTTAATTCCTGCAACACCCCATTTTTCATATAATGCCAGGGCTTCCTCCATTTGTTTATCCATCGATTTCCAATGTCCCCAAACAATTATTTTAACATTTTTAGAATGAGCATATTTAACCAATTCTTCGATGTTGATTCCGTCAATACAAGTTGTGATATCTGCATCAGTATTTGCATCACCATCTGGCCCAAATGGTTCTCCGTACCATTGCCAGTCTACAATCTGATATTCCCAACCCATTTCAGATGCAAAGTCGATATAATACTTCATTGTTTCCTGATTTGGTCCTAATTCAAAATTGGCGCCAGGCGCATATTTATTGCTCCACCACCAGTCCCAGGCTGAAGCTCCTGGTTGAATCCAGGATATATCGCCCAATGCTACAGGCTCGTTTAAATTAGCGATCAGGTCCGATTCAATTAATTCACCAGGTTTACTAGCCAACATAATGGTTCGCCATGGAGAAAGTGCTGGTGTGTTGCGAATAACACAAACCGAACTATCATTATGAAGTGGAGCTAAATCGGTGGTAACAGTGTTTTTATTTGATTCATCTGTTCGTAAAAAAGCACCAGACCAATCAGTAAGGTTAGCTTCTGTAATAACCACATAATTTTTGTTTGTGGTTTCTACCAATAATGGCATACCGATTAAATGTTGTGGTTGAATATCGCTTATTTTACCTTCTAAAAATGGCTGTTCCTGAGATGATTTATACATTTTGTAATCGGCTTTCCAAACCTTATAATTATCCTTAAATGCAAACTGAGTTTTTTCAGTGGTAATTTCAACTTTAGATAATCCATCTTGTTCAGGGAAACCATATCGAATTGCAACACCGTCGTTGTAGGCGCGAACATACAAATCGATAATTATATTACTTCTTATTTCTTTAAGTTGAAGCTGTATTTCATTAAAATGATCTGTAACTGATTTTCGCTTTCCCCACACACGTTGCCAATTATTATTGACAGTTCTTTTTATTACTTGTGTTACCTCAAAATATTCTAACTTACCAAATTCCTTAAGAGTGATAGCTATTTTAGAATTTTCCAGGACAGTATCGTTGTTAAAAATAACAGAATAATGTAACCCGTTTTCGTTGCTTACAATTGCTTTAACAATGCCATTAGGTGAAGAAATATTTCTCGATTCTGTTGTTTTGCAAGAAAAGAATATAAATAAGCTAATTGCAATAAATAGAAAATGATTGCTTTTTGTCGTGGAAAGAATGGATTTCATAAAAACTGCTTGTTAATAATTGATTTTTATGACTTAAAAGTAAAGGCTGAATTGCTGCTTTCCAAAAGTTTGTTTGGTATTATTCAATCAAATGCCAATGAAATCATTTTCTGATTTCGAGTTCAGAAAGGTCAATTTCTCCTTCCAAAACCATTACAGCATAAATGGGTACACCTTTTTTAAGGACTTTGTCACTAATCTCAAGATTCACAAGGTTATTAAGTAGTTGCCTGTTGGCTTCCTTCCGGTTTTGATTGTTTATTTCTGCCATTCTCATTGATGAAGGAGCTCCTTCTCCAATATCAATATCCAGGTTTTCATAGGTAGCATCTCTGAATATCATCTCAATTAAACCTAAAGGAATTGCTAATAGTCCTAATCCATTTATCTTTTGACGTGCTTTTTTTGCAACCCATTCATTACGTATGGGTGTCAGTTTCTTCCCCTGGTAATAATATTTTAACTGGTAGCCTTTGGTAAATTCAGTACTGGCATTTGTTACTTCAAAACCTATTAAAGAATAATTTTTACGTTTGGCCCAACGTTGCAGTCTTTTGTTATCTGATTTCTGAAGAATATCTTCAAAATATCCATAATAGAGGCTGTCTGAAGAATTAAATTTGATATTGTCAATAGCGACAGACGGTAATTTAGGAATCACCTTATGCGGTGTCGCACATGACGCACAAATATATACAATGCTAAGGATTAAAAAGGTTGGTTTCATGTAATTCAGACAAGTATTGCTTGACTCACACTTATTCTAAACTCAATAAAAAACTGTATTTTTGTCCGCTAATTGCAATTTTTAAAGATTCGATGCAAAAGAAGAAAGTAGTTATAGGTTTATCAGGTGGTGTTGATTCAAGTGTTGCCGCTTATGTGTTGAAGGAGCAAGGGTACGAAGTAATTGGCTTGTTTATGAAAAACTGGCACGATACAACCGGAGTACTGAAGGCTGATTGTCCCTGGCTGGATGATAAATTTGATGCACAGGCTGTGGCAATGAAACTGGGGATTCCTTTTCATGTGGTTGATTTAAGCGATCATTATCGCAAGCGTGTGGTTGACTATATGTTTGCCGAATATGAAAAAGGTCGAACTCCCAACCCTGATGTGCTTTGTAATCGCGAAATTAAATTTGATGTTTTTTTAGATAAAGCATTGGAGTTAGGTGCGGATTATGTAGCTACCGGTCATTATTGCCGTAAAGAAACAATTATTGTAGACGGTAAAGAAGTGCATCGACTTTTAGCCGGAAGCGACGATAATAAAGATCAAAGCTATTTTTTGTGTCAGCTAAGTCAAAAGCAGTTATCAAAAGCAATGTTCCCGATTGGGGATATTGTTAAACCTGAAGTTCGTCGTATTGCCAATGAACTTAAATTGGTGACGGCTCATAAAAAAGACTCTCAGGGAATATGCTTTGTGGGTAAAGTTGATTTACCTGTTTTCTTACAACAAAAACTGGAGCCAAAGCAAGGACGGGTTTTTAATATTGATGCTCATAGCGAATTATTTGTGCGTAATTGGTCAAAAGCAGAAGTTGAGAATCCAACAGACGAAGATCTGATGGAATTATCACAGCCATATGCATTTCATCCTAAATATGGTAAAAAAATTGGAGAGCACAATGGAGCACATTTTTATACTATCGGTCAGCGTAAAGGTTTAAATATAGGAGGTTTTGCCGAGCCATTATTTATCATCGGAACCAATGTTGATTTCAACCAGGTTTATACCGGAATGGGTAAGCAGCATCCGGGATTGTTTCGAAAAGTATTGCGAGTAAATGCTGATGAGATTCATTGGGTACGTGAGGATCTGGAGATGAGAGTAGGGGAGTCGCGACGATTGAAATTGCGTATTCGTTATCGTCAGCCCTTGCAGACAGGTGTGCTTCATAGACGTGAAGCGGGTATGTTTTTGGTTTTTGATCAGCCACAGAGAGGAATCACATCAGGTCAGTTTGCTTCGTGGTACGATGAGGATGAGTTGATTGGTTCAGGAGTGATTAGTTAATCAAGATAAAAGTAGAAAGGCAAAAGATCTAAGTTAAATGTTAAGCTGTTAGTTTGTTGGATGGTTGAATTGTTATTATGAGTAATTCAAATCATCAAATAGTCAACTCATCAACTCAACCGAAAAAATAAAATCTATGAAATCATATAATCCTGAAATGCATACGGCTGAACATGTTTTGAACAGAACCATGGTGAATATGTTTGGTTGTGATCGTTCGTTTTCGAATCATCTTGAAAAGAAAAAGTCGAAGTGTGATTATCATTTTGATCGGGCATTAACACCGGAAGAAGAACAGGTAATTGAAGCAAAGGTGAATGAGGTATTAGCCCAACATCTTGATGTAAATGGTTATGATATTTCGAGGGAAGATGCCCAGACTAAATTTAAACTGGATCGTTTACCTGAAGAGGCAGGTGAAGAGTTAAGAGTTGTTACTGTTGGTAATTATGATGAGTGTTTGTGCATTGGTGATCATGTTGAAAATACAAAACAAGTTGGAGAGTTTATTCTGGGATCTACCAGTTTTGAGGAAGGCGTATTGCGTATAAGATTCAAGCTTAAAAGACCGGTAAATTAAAGTCAGAAGTTCAATTTAAAAGTGATTATCAATTAATCGATGAACCGATTTTTAATTAATTGAAGAATGTTATTAGCAATTCAATTTACTTTTGATTTTTACCTTTATCTTAAAATAATGTCATTTGACTATTGAGTTCCGGTTGATAAAACTTCATTTTAGTTGAGATACCGTATTTAAAGCAGGTACTTTTAAAAATTTCCTGTAATCTTTTCCCATTAGGTGAACCACATCCGTAATTATCACCAAATGTAGAAGTGTACTTTTCTTTTATTCCAGGAAATTCCTTATCAAGCTTCTTATAGAAATATTCCCGCTGACCTTCACGAATGGTCATTCCCATTGATGCAATAATATAAGCAGCATTATTCTCTGCCGCCAGTTCAACCAATTGCCGTATATTTTCTTCGGTATCGTTAATAAAAGGCAGAATTGGCATAAGCGTTATACCTGCATATATTCCTTCTTTTCGCAATTGATTAAGTGCTGCAAATCTTTCTGAAGATGTGGGAGCGTTAGGTTCTATTTGTTTAGCTAGATCATCATCAGCTGTAGTAATAGTTATACTAACAGCCGAGTACACTTTTCCAATTTCTTTTAGCAGATCAATATCACGGGTAACCAATGTGCCTTTAGTTATAATATGCACTGGAAATTTATGATGAGCGACAATTTGCAGTGCCTTCCGGGTTAATTGTTGTTTTGCTTCAATGGGCATGTAACAATCATTCATTGATCCAAAACTAATAGTCCCTCTTTTCTTTTTCGATCGTAATTCTTTATGAAGTAATTCAAGAGCGTTACCTTTTATTTGAATGGTGTCGAAATCCTGAATTTGGTAGCATGTGCTTCGTGAATCACAATAAATACAACCATGCGAACATCCTCTGTAAAGATTCAGATTATATGAATTGCCAAACCAATGATCAGGCTGTTTTACTGTGCCTAATATCGTTTTTGCCTTGATTATTTCAGTCATCAGAAAAACTGACTATTTAAACATGCCCGGATAAATAAACCATTCAGGTGTTCCTTCACGTGCATTAATATCAGCCCAGTTATCTACATCGAATGTGATGGATGTTGTTGCACAGGTTGGGAAATGGTAATAGTCTCCATCGCTCAGATTGATACCTAACATCGCTATTTCCGGATTATGGCCAACCACCATAACCGTTTCGTAGTTGTTATATTTTTCAAGAAAACTTAGAAATTCAGAAGTTGTGTAACCATCGTAAATAAAACGCTGAAATTCAATCTGCTCTTCATCGTAAGTAATATGCTTAGCAATGTGTTTGGCTGTTTGTTTGGCGCGTTTGGCCGAACTGGACACGATCCAATCAGGTTTAACGCCCATTTTATTCAGCTTTTGCGCAATAATCTCACTATCGTCAAAACCCCTGGCTTTGAGTTCACGCTGATAATCTGTTTTGGAGCTTCCAAAGTCTAGTTGTTCTGTTTTGGCATGTCGAACTAAGATCAATCGTTTCATTCTTTTGTGGGTTTGGTTTCGGATTTCTGTTCGTGTTTTTCTCTAATGGCCTCGTCCTTTTCTAATAGATATTTGTATGTACTAACCTGAGCACGTAACGGAGGCCTGTCACTTGGGTCAAGTATATTATTCAGGTTGGCATCGATACGACGAACTTTAACATTGTCATTAAGTTGCATTTCCAGTATATCAAGTATCTCATTCTTTAAATCATCATTCTCAATAGGGAAAGCAGTTTCGATTCGTCGGTTAATATTACGATTCAGCCAATCTGCTGATGATAAAAACATTTCCTTTTGTCCATCGTTACCGAAAACCCAGATACGAGGATGCTCCAGATAACTGTCAACCAAGCGTAAAACCCTAATGTTTCTACTGTACGATTTATCTGGGACCAAACAGCAGATGCCTCTTACAATTAAGTCGATCTTTACACCCGCTCTGCTTGCCTCATAAAGTTTATTGATGAGGTTTTTGTTTTGAATGCCGTTCATCTTAAGTAAGATATATCCTTTTTTGCCGGTTTTGGCAAGTTCAATCTCACGATTGATTCGGTCCATAATATTCTTCCGAAGATTGATCTTTGTTACCAGTAGCTTGTTGAGATGAGGTTTAGTTCTTTGATTACTTAAGTATTTAAATACATTCTCCATGTCATCAAGATACTCATCGTTACAGGTGAAGAATCCATGGTCGGTATAAAGACGGGCGGTTTTTTCATTAAAATTACCGGTACTTAAGTAGGCAAATGAGCGTTTTCTTACGCCATTGGCTCTTCTTAAAACAAGTGCCATTTTAGCATGAACTTTAAGTCCCGGGATGCTGTAAATTATTTTAATTCCGGCACGTTCCATCTGTTGAGCAAAATAGATATTGTTCTCCTCATCAAAACGGGCTTTAACTTCAACAAAAACCGTTACTTTTTTATTGTTATGGGCAGCTGCAATCAATGCACTTACAACTTCAGAGTTGTTGGCAACCCTGTATTGAGTAAGCTTTATTTCTTCTACTTTTGGGTCGGTTGCAGCTTCGTGTAAAAACTGAATGACATATTTGAACGAATGATATGGATAATGTAAAACACGTTCTTTTCGCTTGATAGCCTCAAACATCGAACCGGCTTCCTCTAGTTCAAAAGGAAGAATGGCTTTGGGTGCATTCCATACCAAATGAGGTGTATGATGTGTCGGAAATGTAAAAAAATCGTGTGAGTTAAGATAACTACCTGTGGCTACCAATTCATTTGAATTAATATCAAAAGTATCCTGTAAGTAATGCAATAAGTCGACAGGAATATTTCTGTCGTGCAAAAAGCCTGCAGGTTTACCAATTTTTCGCTTGGCTAGGTTTTCCTTAATTCGCTCAATCAAATCTCCACCAAATTCATCTTCAATGCCTAAATCTGCGTCACGGGCCAGTTTTATTCCCCAGCTTCCAACAACATCAAAACCAGGAAATAACTCCTGTAAATTATATCTGATTACATCATCTAAAAAAACAATGTGATGTTGATTGTCAGCTTTAGGCAATTCAACAAAACGCGGAGCATCGCTGGTTGGAAGTTTTATCAGAGCATATCGGGGCTTGCGATACTTTTTAGATTCTTCATTTTTAGTTTTCTTAAAAAGCTTGATAGCTAAATATAATCTATTGTCTCTTAAGAAGGTACGTGTCCCTTTGTTCAATAGAACGGGCTGTACGTAAGGCGTTAGTTCTGTATCGAAAAACTCCCTGATGAACTTAAGATGACTGGGATGTGTAGGATAGCTTTTATAATGAAGAATTAGTCCATTCAGATGCATCTGAGGCAAAATGGATTCTTTCAAAATCTGACTAAAATCAAGCCAGTGCTTAGCAACGATAGAGTTGATTTTTTCCAATGTTTTTTCTGCATCAGGAATATCAGGGAAACTCTGGGGATCAGCTGCTGCATTGCGATATTCAGCAACTCTTACCTTATAAAATTCATCCAGGTTATTGGAATAAATTGCCATGAACTTAATACGTTCGAATAGGGGTAAGCTATCATCTTTTGCTTCTTCCAAAACCCGATGATTAAATGATAGCCAGCTGATGTCACGATTGAAAAAATGTTGGGTCATATTCACTCAATTGATAGGCATTAAATTTATAAAAAAAAGCCCTATTTTTAAGCATTCTTTGTGTTGTATTTAGCTTGATTAATGAAAAGAATTGGTCTTTTATCTGATACTCACTCATATTTTGACGCGCGATTTAAAGAATTGTTCAAAGATGTGGACGAGATTTGGCATGCTGGTGATTTAGGTGATATAAAAGTTCTGGATGAGATGAGAGCATTTAAACCCGTAAGGGCGGTATATGGCAATATCGACGATTCTGTTATTAGGCAGGAGTTGGATGAAGTGCTTGAATTTGAATGCGAAGGCCTGCAGGTGTATCTTATTCACATAGGTGGTTATCCGGGAAAGTATGAAAAACGGGTTAAAGCTGAATTAATAAAAAAGAGGCCCAAGCTTTTTATAACCGGGCACTCTCATATACTTAAGGTTATGTATGATAAAAATCTGGACCTTCTGCATCTGAATCCTGGTGCTGCAGGTCGTTCAGGATTCCATGCGGTTAGAACAGCACTTCGATTCACCATAGATGGTAATGATATTAAAGACATGGAGGTTATTGAATTGGGACCTAAAACAGCTAAATAACATTTATCAGCTTACTGTCTGAGTAATTTTAAAGATAAAACTTCCGGATTGGTAAGTTCGAGTTTCAGTAAGCTACTTTGACTGGCTCTTACAGGGCAGATGTCGATACCGCCACGACGAGTATAGATACAAGCTACCATTAATTCCTCAGGTTTGAACAAATTCCAAAGACGTGTGTAAATCATTTCGCAAATCTCTTCGTGAAAATGATTTTCGTTGCGGATAGAAACCAGATATTGAAGCAGACTCATTTTGTCTGGTGTTTGTTCTCCTTTAAGATAAATGTAGGCAGATCCCCAATCGGGTTGATTGGTAATTTTACAGTTGCTGCGTAATAGGTGAGAGCCTACTTTTAATTCTTTATTTGAAGCATACTTTAATAATTCTGGAGCCTCATTAAAATGATCAAAACTAATTTCTGATGCAATAGGTTCATCTTCTAATACTTGGTAAGTTGTAAAATCAAAAGGACTGTTTGTTTCAAGCTTGTCGAAAAACGAAACCTGAACTTCTGTTTTTAAAGTCCGATCCAAATCTTTTTTAATGATATTAGTTACCAGCTTGATCCCTTCCTTTGGATTGCATCCATAGCGTTCCATGTTAAAGGAATTTAGATATAGTTTTAATGATTTACTTTCGACTAAAAACTCATTATCTGATGGATAAACTAGTTTTAATAAACCTGTAACAGGTAACCCTTTTTCAGTAAGAAAACTCAATTCATAAGCATGCCAAACATCCAAACCAACAAACGGCAGGTTGTTTTCCTGCAAACCATATTGCTCACGGTTTAGTTGACGAGGTACAGCCACCAACATTTCGGGTGCATAATGTTGAGGGTAGGTAACTTGTTTGCCTAGGAATTTATCTTCAGACATATTATAAGTTGTTAGAGATTAGAACGCTTCGCTTTTAGTAGATAGAGGCTGGAAGCTAATAGCTAACAGCTAGCGGCTTTATGTCAAACTCCGCTTTTTGATCCGAATAAATCGATATGCACACGTGGACTGTAACGCCAGCCGTTGGCAATGCTCATCTCAAGAACCATTGGAGCCGACTTGGCTATTTCTTCCCGGGTGGCTCCTAAGGGCATCAGCAGAATATCATTTGAATGATAATCGGCTAATTGATCCAGGTATTCGCTTTGAATCTCTTTATAATCTTCTGTTTTTCCAATCACAAATTTCAACTGTAATTCCTTATCTGATTGATTACAAATGTCGATGTAGGATTGTAGTGCGCCAATATTACGGCGCTTATCGGCATGAAACTTAAACGGTCCGGCATCTTTAAGGTTGTAAGAGGCTAGCTTTTCTGAATTGGGCTCTGAATTTCGTAATTTCGGAGAAATACTAAACAGATCAACCCACTGAGCAACTTCGCTATCGAATAATGTTCCATTGCTTTCTATTGTGATATGGAGATTCAACTCTTCTTTTATTTTTTGGCAAAGAAGAGCTAAAGGTTTCTTTTGTAACAAAGGTTCGCCACCGGTAACTACAACATGCTTAACAGAGCCCATGTTGTGTTTCAGCCATTGAACTATCTCATCCACTTCCATTTCTATGGTTTGATCGGGATGAAAAGAAGCATATGTAGTGTCGCAACGGCAATAGCTTCCGTCTTCCATTTGCCAGATGCAACGAAGGTTACAACTCGATAAACGAATAAATAGTGAGGGTACACCTGCCAGCTTTCCTTCTCCCTGAATAGTTCCCGGCATTAGTAAGCCTGTCTTGGGCTGATCGCTTAACGGATTACCATTTTTATCTTTCACAACCGGAAAAACTCCTTCGTTGGCTAAAACCAATTTACTCATCTTCACTTAAAATGCTTACGTTGTTTCTAATTATAATGACGTATCAGTTACTCCGGCTTCGGCAAATGCTTTTGCTCTTAGCAAACAACTGTCGCAGGTACCGCAAGGTTTTTCACCTCCACGGTAACAACTCCAGGTCAGACCGAAATCTACTCCTAACTGTGTGCCGAGAGTAATTTCTTCTGACTTGGTCATATTTACAAATGGAGCATGTATTTTAATTGGCTGATTCTTTTCTGCTCCCATCACTGTACCCAGGTTAATGGCCTTTTCCATACTGTCGATAAATTCCTGGCGACAGTCAACATACCCGGAGTAGTCAACCTGGCTAACTCCAATAAAAATATTTTGTGCGCCAATGGCTTCGGCATAGGATGCTGCAACTGATAAAAAAACCATATTTCGGGCCGGAACATAAGTTACAGGGATGTCGGTTCGGGTAACATCTCCATTCTCGACTTCCATATTTTTATCAGTCAAAGAAGATCCTCCCCATTGATCCAGCTTTAAAGTTACAATCTGATGCGCTGCTACACCTGCTTTAAGTGCGATGGCTTTGGCAGAATTCAGTTCTTTATTGTGACGCTGACCATAATCAAACGAAATAGCATGTACTTCTTTAGCCTTGCTTTTGGCAAGATATAAGGCTACTGCTGAATCTAAACCTCCTGATAACAATACTACGGCTTTATCCATGATCGTAAAATTTTGATAATGATATAAACCGGAAAGTCGTTGGTGAAGGTAAAACACACAAGGTGCCAAACGAGAAATGATATACAGATAACTGTACAAGGTCCTAGTTTTTTTTACCGACAGGATGGTTTCGAACTGTCCGATTTAAATAAATCGCTGCAAATATAGGAAAAGTTTTGTGTTATTGCAGATTGTCAGTTGAATGCAGATAACAAATAATAATGATTTACATCATAAACTCAAAAAGGATAGATTTTAAAATTTGAATTCTATTTAAATATCATCAAATCAAACAAATGATAGGCATATTTTAAATATTGACTGAATCATTAAATAATTCTCGTTATCGTAAGCTAATTAAGTATGGCATTGGACTTTGTATGAAATAAGTCATTCTTTTAAATGAACAATGTCATTATTTTAGCAACTTACTAAAATACACAACTAAAGAATGAAACGATTTACTAAACCTTTTATGATGGTAATATTAGCTTTAGCCGCTACATTACCACTTCAGGCACAACAAGAGCGTTCAGCTATTGAAGACCAATACAAATGGGATCTGACTCCTGTTTATGAATCAGACGAAGTATGGGAACAGAAACTGGAGGAATTTAAGGAAGAGATGAAGAAGATCTCAGATTTTAAAGGAACTTTAGGTGTCTCAGCTGATAAATTATTAGCTTATATGACCTACTCTGATAATTTGATGAAAGAAGGCTATCGTTTATATATCTATGCATCATTAAAGTCGGATATGGACTTGCGTGATATGGATAATATGGCGCGTACCAAAAAGATACGTGAGGTATTCATCAATTTTGGTCAGTTAGCTTCTTTCGTATCTCCCGAGTTGGCAGCAATACCTGATGAAACCATTCAGAAATTTTTAAAGGAGGAGCCTAAGCTTGAGATTCACCGTCTTGATCTGGAAGATATATCACGTATGAAAATGCATACTTTATCAGATCTTGAAGAGGCCTTAATGGCAAAAACTGGTATGATTACCGGTACTGCAAATTCAGCTTTCAATGTTTTTAGTAATGCCGAAATGCCTTGGGAGAATATGACTTTAAGTAATGGTGAAGAGATTGAATTAAACCGTACAGCTTTTAGTGTTCAAAGAACTTCAGCTAACAGAGAAGACCGCGAAAAGGCTACTAAGATCTATTGGGATAACTATTTGAAGTTTGAAGGTACTTATGGGGAACTTTTAAATGGAAATATTAAGGTAGATGTATTTGGAGCTAAATCACGCAATTACGAATCAGCTTTGGAATCCGCTTTAAAACCTAATAATATTCCGGTTGAGGTATATCATTCGTTAATTGAGAATGTTAATAAGAACTTACCAACTTTCCACCGTTATCTGGAATTGAAGAAACGTATGTTGGGTGTTGATACCTTAAAATATTCAGATATTTATGCCCCAACCGTTAAAGGTGTTGAGTTAAAATATACTTACGACGAAGCACAGGAATTAATCTTAAACGCCTTTAAACCTCTTGGAAAAGAGTATGTAAGTGTTGTAAAACAGGCTTTTGATAACCGTTGGATTGATGTTTATCCAAATACTGGTAAAAGAAGCGGAGCATATTCTAACGGTGCTGCCTATGATGTTCATCCATATATTTTAATGAACTATACCGATCAGTATAACGAGGTAAGTACATTGGCTCATGAGCTGGGACACACCATGCATAGTTATTATTCTAATAAAACACAACCTTTCGCTACATCTCATTATGCAACGTTTGTTGCCGAAGTGGCTTCAACATTTAATGAGGTGTTGTTGAATGATATGATGCAAAAGAAATTAAAAGATGATGGTTTGAAATTATCTCTTTTAATGAGCATGTTGGATGGCTTTAAAGGAACTTTATTCCGTCAGACTCAGTTTGCTGAATTTGAATTAAAAATTCATGAAATGGCTGAACAAGGTGTGCCATTGACAGGACAGAAATTCACTGAGTTATACAGCAATATTTGTCGTAAGTATTACGGACACGATAAAGGGGTTTGTATGGTTGAAGATAACATTGGAATTGAATGGGCTGCTATCCCTCATTTTTACATGAGTTTCTATGTTTATCAATATAGTACAAGTTTTGTTGCTTCTCAGGCATTGGCATCAAAAGTTTTGGCTGGTGAAAAGGGCGCAAAAGAACGTTACATGGAATTTATCTCTTCCGGAGGTTCTGATTTTCCGATTGAGATTTTAAAGAAAGCAGGTGTTGATATGACAACTTCAGAACCTTTTGAACAAGCCATTGCTGCAATGAACAGTATTATGGATGAAATTGAAACTATTCTGAACAAAAAATAACAACTAAACCAATGAAGAGGATGAGGCCTGGGCGTTATTGCTCAGGCTTTCTTTTTATACACAAAATTGTAAAAGACAAAGTGCAGAGATGTTACAAATATGTAGGATTGCTAATTAAGTGGAAAGATTTATATTACCTTATATAGCCTTTAATCAAAGTCCTAAAGAGTTATTCCATATAACCATAAATATTAGGCACGTTATCTGTGGGACTAATAACAAAAAAGCACTGGAATAAATAATTAATTACCCGATTCTATGATTAGCGGAAATGAAAATCTTATACAAATTGCAGAAACTTATCCTGAAATAATTAGTGAATTAGAGAAACAGGGATTGGGAAACTATTTTAAGAAAGAGAATCTTCAAAAAATAGGAAAATTCCTCAGATTGCATACTGTTCTTTCTTCCAGTAATATTGATCCCGATCTTTTTATTAAATCACTGAATAAGCAAATAGCAAACGAAGTGTCATTAGAGATTGACAGATCCAGTCTTGATTTTTCAGCCATGCTACCTTGTGGTCTCCGTAATCCTTTTAAAGAATTTTGTGAGTCGCATTTTCAAAAGTTTCCCGACCAGTTTAATGACTTGAATATATTGATAGAAGGTAATGTTAATCACGAATTATCGTATTATCCTTTATTGGACAGTATTGAAGATGTTGATGAATTGCCTGATGTAATTATGGCATCGGATATCAATAATTTTTTTCATAAACCATTTGTTGAGAAATTCATAGAAAAAGGAGCTTTTGAAACCTATCAGCCTTACGAACTTAATTCATATCTGGAAAAAGTTCAATATTTCGATCCAAAAGGTTATTATACCATGTATACAGCCAATATGCTGGTTATGGTGGTGGATGAGGTAAAGTTGGGTAATCGTAAAATACCTGAACAATGGTCTGATCTCTTATTGCCAGAGTTTGAAAATAGCATCATCATGCGTGGTGAAGATGACTTTTTTTGTAATGCTGTTTTGCTTCCGTTTTTTAAGGATGGTGGATTAGATGCGATTCGTGCTTTCGCAAAAAATATTGTAAAAGGAATGCATCCTGCGGAGATGATTAAATCTGCTAATAATAAATATGGCGGAGAGGCTGCTGTTTACGTCATGCCCTGGTTCTTTTCAAAAAGAATAAAGAATGAAAATGTAAAGGTAGTTTGGCCAAAGGATGGTGCTATTGCCAGTCCTGTTTTTTTACTGGTGAAAAAAGGCAAGGCAAAGGAAAAGGAAGCATTGCTCAGGTTTTTAATGAGTAAGGAAACTGGTGACTTATTGTGTGATCGGTATTTCCCTGCTATTCATCCTGAATGTAAGAATGACCATCTAAAGGAAGAAGTTAAGTGGCTGGGTTGGGATTTTCTGAGATCCTACGATATTGGTAGTTTAAAAGACGATATTCGCACAGCCTTTATGGAAGTGTGGACAAAAAAATAAGGCTTATGGCAATAAAACTGATAACAGTTTCCGGACCACCCTCTTCGGGTAAAACCTCGGTTATAATAAAGATGATTGAGAGTTTGCCGCATTTGAAAGATAGGTGTGGCGTGATAAAGTTTGATTGCCTGAGTGCTTTGGATGAAGAACAATACACCAAAAATGGAATTGTTGCTCAAACAGGTCTGGCTGGTAATTTATGTCCAGATCATTATTTTGTTTCCAATATTGAAGCTTGTTTTGTTTGGGCACGCGAAAAGAATTTTGAGGTTTTGGTTACCGAAAGTGCAGGACTTTGTAATCGTTGTGCCCCCCATTTAAAAGAAGTATTGGCTGTTTGTATATTGGATAATCTAAGTGGTATTAATACACCGTTAAAAACCGGACCTATGGTTAAAATGGCTGATGTTGTCGTGGTAACAAAAAGCGATCTAGTTTCACAAGCTGAACGTGAGGTCTTTAGGTTCAAGATTCAACAGGTTAATTCTAAGTGTAAGGTTTTGTTTATTAATGGTATCACCGGACAAGGTGCTGATCGCTTAGCGAAACTGGTTGTAAATGCCAATGATTTTGAAACTTCAGAAAATCTGAAATTACGTTTTTCAATGCCTGCTGCATTATGCTCTTACTGTCTGGGTGAAACCCGTGTAGGTGAAGATTTTCAGATTGGATTAAATCGTAAAATTAAGTTGTAATGGAGCAGAAACGAACAGATCAATCAATAGGAATACTTCTGGATAAATTTCCAATGGTAAGCGATTTTCTTGCTTCGTTTAATCTCAAATTAGAGGATGATAGCCTGACTTTTGTTGAAATAGTCACCGGTTTACCATCGTCTTTTTTCGAAGATCAGGCTACCGATGCTCAGCAGCTATTGGAATTGTTTGATGAGTTTATGATTGGTTTAAACGAGACACAAATAGTTCAGTCTATCGAAAGTCTTGAAGTACTGGCCGGAATTGATAAAAGTGGTAAACCTGAAAAATGTAGTATAAAACTAATTCCAGGTGAAATAACCTGCATTGTAGGTCCAACAGGTTCAGGTAAAAGTAGGCTGTTGGCAGATATTGAATGGTTGGCAAATAAAGATACTCCAACCGGGCGAACAGTGCTGATTAATGGAGATTCACCTGATGATAGCAGAATTGCACAAATGGGAGGGAAGCTGATTGCTCAAATCACACAGAATATGAATTTTGTGCTGGATATGAGTGTAATTGAATTCTTAAGGATGCATGCGCAAAGCCATTTTATGATGAATGTTGATGAGGTGGTTGAAGAGGTTATTAAGCTGGCAAACGATCTTTCGGGAGAACCTTTTCAACCGGAGACACCTGTTACTTTTTTAAGTGGTGGGCAGTCCAGAGCTCTGATGATTGCAGATGTAGCATGTATTGGACAGGCACCAATTGTGCTTATTGATGAGATAGAGAATGCAGGAGTTAATAAAAAGAAGTCGCTTGATTTGCTCGTGAAGAAAGATAAGATTGTTTTGATGGCTACGCATGATCCTTTACTTATTCTTCTGGCAGATAAACGTGTTGTTATTAAAAACGGCGGGATGCACAAGGTGATTGAAACGAATCCTGTTGAACGGGAATTCTATTCAGAATTAGAGCAACTTGATAATAAATTGCAACTCACTAAAGATTATTTCCGGTATGGTAATGAGTTAAAGGCAATTGGAGAAATTTATTAGATAAGTAGCATTAGCTAGTCAATCTCTATATACCATAAACCTATTTAAACAAGTATATTTGCCCTCCAACTAATTTGTTTCATGGATACAGCTTTGTATTACTTTTCGGGGACCGGTAATAGCTTAAGTATAGCCCGATCTATTAAAAATCAAATTGAAGGAAGTGAACTTTTACCAATAGTCGGGAGCTTAAAACAAAAGCCTGTTTTGATAACTTCCAAAAGAGTAGGCTTTATCTTTCCACTCCATTTTATGACCGTTCCTCGGATTGTTTGTGAGTTTTTAAAGGATGCATCATTTCAAAATCCTGAATTTGTTTTTGTGGTTGTAACCGGTTCCAATCCAAGAATAGGAAATGCACTCTCGCAGATTGAAAAATACTTGAAAAAAGCAGGCTTGGTTCTCAATGCTGGTTATTTTATACCAATGGTAGCGGCTCATTTTCCATATATTAAACTTTCGAGATCAAAACAATCTAAAATAGTCTATCAGGAAGCACAGGAAAAAGTAACACAAATAAGTAAAAGTGTTCTTCAATTAAAAAATGAGTTTGATAAAGAAGCTGCAATATTTGGAGACTTTAAACTCTTAGTCTCAAAGAAGCAGGAACGTAAAGAAAGCTTATTTACGGTTGGAGCTGGTTGTATCCGGTGCGGATATTGTATGCAGGTTTGTCCTTTTCAAAATATCAGATTAAAGGGAAAACAAGTTGAATGGTTAGATAACTGTCATCAGTGTTTTGCCTGTTTGCACTTTTGTTCCCGATCGGTGATTGAATATAAAAAGTTATCGGTTGGCAAACCTCGTAATCACCATCCTTCCATTTCGCTGAATGATATTGCTTTACAAAGAAATGCTGTAACTATTCGGGAATAATCAGAGCTGAAATTTTAGTTTTCATAAGTCCCGATAGGGACGTCTGTGACAGCATAGTAAGTAAGTGCTTTGCAAATAAGCAACGTAAATCAAAAGCCCGGAGGGCTGTATGTATGAATATCTTTTGAAAAATGCTGCAGGCAGAATGATTATAGATGACTTAATTAGCCAATTACCAATTATTAAATTAAACCACAAATTACACTGGATGCCAAAAATAGTCTTGAAAGCGAAACTCTCCTTCGTTACCTAACGAAGGAGCAATATCTAATCAATTCCCATTGATATAAGTTCAAAAATAAAAACACCCCGTTAAGAAACGAAGTGTGATTATTAGATAAGGATCGGATTTAATAGCTTTCTAATAATAAAGATCCGACCCTCGAAATTATCTTAGCTGAATACGATTCAAATGCAATCCTT